>NZ_JBEXID010000027.1:0-88989 GCF_040608395.1 Streptomyces sp. NPDC005181 | reverse complement strand
GGGACGGGTGGCGTCACCGAAGGGGTCGTTGCCGCGCCAGCCGACGGTCCAGAGACCGAAGGTGAACTTGTCCGCGGAGGTAGGGGTGAAGCGGTTCGACATGGTCTGCCTTTTGTCGACAAGGGCCCGGACGGCTGCACCGCCGAACGATTGATTTGTTGTCTGGCAGTACTAATACGGCATCTTGGCGTTCGTTTCTAGACCGGTCCTGTGACACACACGTCACATAGGGGCAACATGACTGCTGCCCAGGAGGTCCGGAGCCCGATCGGGGCCGGAGTGGAAGGGTACTTGCGCCCGTGTCGAAGCGCTTCGACAAGAGGTTTGTTTTGTGTACGATCAAAATCGGGACTCATAGGAACGAGGTACGTCATGCCGCCGCGGCCAGCCACGAAAGCGGCCACCGCACCGATATCGGCAGGCATCGGAGCGGACAGCTCCACCCACTCCGCCGAGGCCGCGCTCGTCGACGCGCCGACCGGCCGGCTGCTCGTGGTGGGCCGAGCCCCGCACACCCTGACCGGCCGCGAGGGCGATCCCGAGAACGCCGAGTGGACATGGCTGCGTGACAACCAACCGGCCACCGCGGCAACCACCGCAGCCGTCCGCCTCCCGCACGACTTCCTCGTCGTACCGCGGGACACGGCCACCTGGAGCCGGGTGAGCTCCGTCCTCGACCGCGCCACCCCGTCACTTCTGAACACGCACTCCTGACCGGCTAAGGAAGACCCCCATGAAGTTCACCGACGGTTTCTGGCAGATGCGAGACGATGTGCACGCCTCGTATGCCACCGAAATCCGCGATCTCCAGCTCGCCGCCGACCGCCTTACCGCCTACGCCGCCGTCAAGCGCGTCGAACGGCGCGGTGACACCCTCAACGCGCCCCTGATCACGGTGGAGGCATACGCGGCCGCCGAAGGTGTCATCGGTGTGCGCGTCACCCACCACGCGGGCAAGCGGCACCCCGGACCCGATTTCGCCCTGCCGGGTGCGACCGAGGCGGCCGCCGCCACCATCCGTACGGAGGGCCCGGCCGCCGAACTGACCAGCGGCCCCCTCACCCTGCGGGTGCCCACCGAGGGCGCCTTCGGCCTGGAATTCCTCGATGCGGACGGCCACGTGCTGACCTCCGCCGGACGCAAGGGCACCGCCTTCGCCACCGTCGAGGACGGCGGCCACCACATGTTCGCCCAGCTCGCCCTCGGAGTCGGCGAGACCATCCACGGCCTGGGCGAGCGCTTCACCCCGTACGTCAAGAACGGCCAGGTCGTCGACATGTGGCAGGCGGACGGAGGAACCAGCAGCGAGCAGGCGTACAAGAACATCCCGTTCTATCTCTCCTCGCGCGGCTACGGCGTCTTCGTCAACCACCCCGGCAAGGTCTCCTTCGAGGTCGGCTCCGAGGCCGTCGGCCAGGTGCAGTTCAGCGTCGAGGACCAGACGCTGGAGTACTTCGTCGTCGCAGGCCCCAGCCCCAAGGACGTCCTGACCCGCTACACCGCACTCACCGGACGTCCGGCCCTGCCCCCGGCCTGGTCGTTCGGCCTCTGGCTGACCACCTCGTTCACCACCTCCTACGACGAGGCGACCGTCACCTCTTTCGTGGACGGCATGGCCGAGCGCGGCATCCCGCTGTCGGTATTCCACTTCGACTGCTTCTGGATGCGCGAGTACCAGTGGTGCGACTTCGAATGGGACCCGGAGACCTTCCCCGACCCGGTCGGCATGCTCGCCCGGCTCAAGGAGCGGGGCCTGAAGATCTGCGTGTGGATCAACCCCTACATCGCGCAGAAGAGCGCCCTGTATGCGGAGGGTGCGGCGAAGGGCTACTTCGTGCACACGCCCGGGGGCGACATCTGGCAGTGGGACCGCTGGCAGGCCGGCATGGCGCTGGTGGACTTCACCAATCCCGAGGCGACCGCCTGGTTCCAGAGCAAGCTGAAGGTCCTCCTCGACCAGGGCGTCGACGGCTTCAAGACCGACTTCGGCGAGCGCATCCCCACAGACGTCGTCTGGCACGACGGCTCCGACCCGGAGCGGATGCACAACTACTACACGCATCTCTACAACAAGGCCGTCTTCGAACTCCTGGAGAAGGAGCGCGGCCAGGGCGACGCGGTTCTCTTCGCCCGCTCGGCCACCGCCGGCGGCCAGCAGTTCCCCGTCCACTGGGGCGGCGACTGCTGGTCCTCCTTCGGCGCGATGGCTGAGTCCCTGCGCGGCGGACTCTCGCTTTCCCTGTCCGGCTTCGGCTTCTGGAGCCACGACATCGGCGGCTTCGAGGGCACCCCCGACCCGGCCGTCTTCAAGCGCTGGCTCGCCTTCGGCCTGCTCTCCTCGCACAGCCGCCTGCACGGATCCTCGTCCTACCGGGTTCCGTGGGAGTTCGGCGACGAGGCGGTCGAGGTCGCCAAGCAGTTCACCGAGTTGAAGCACCGCCTCATGCCGTACCTGTACGGGGCAGCCGTCGAGGCCCATCGCACCGGTGTCCCGACGATGCGCCCCATGCTCCTGGAATTCCCTGACGACCCGGCCACCCGCACTGTGGACCGCCAGTATCTGCTGGGGCCGGACCTCCTGGTGGCCCCGGTCTTCAGCGAGGACGGCCAGGTCGAGTACTACGTTCCCGAAGGCACCTGGACCCACCTCCTGACCGGCGAAACGGTCACCGGTCCGGCCTGGCACCACGAGATCCACGGCTTCGACAGCCTCCCGCTGCTGGTCCGCCCCGGCGCGGTCCTGGCCCTGGGCGCGGACACCTCCCGCCCCGACGGCGACTGGCCGAACAACCTGGAGCTGCGGGTCTACGCCCCCGAGGGGATCGGCGACTTCACCCGCACGGTGACAGTCCCCGACCTCACGGGCGCGCCCGCCGCGACGTACGAGGTGGTCCGCGAGGGCAACGGGGTCCGTGTCACGGCGGACACGGACCGGCCGTACGAGGTAACGGTCGTCGGCCGGAGCGGCCTGAAGGTCGTGAAGGCCTGACGCCTTTCCGGTCGAGCGCGAGGAGGTACCAGTGATCACCATGCAATACGGGTGGTCCGGTACGTACGTGGAGCAGGGCCGGTCAAGGGTGTCCAGTACGACGCGCCCGGCTCGGACTCCAACAAGTGCTCCACCGGGAACACCAAGGACGAGTACCTGACGATCAAGAACTACTCGTCGAAGGCGACCATCAATCTCAAGGGCTACGTCGTCCAGGACGACACCGGCAATCGCTTCACCTTCTCGGCCAACCACTACCTTCAGCCCGGTGACTACGTGAAGCTGCGGGGCGGCCACGGTACCGGCTCCGACGCCAAGAACGTCGTCTACCGCCAGAACTGCAACTTCATCCGGAACAACGACAAGGACACCATCTACTTGTACAAGCCGTCCGGCAACCGGGCGGACGTCCACCCCTACACCAAGACCGGCTCCGATCCCGACCGCAACGGCTACATCACCTACCACGGCTGACGCACCACCACTGCCCACCCGTGGCATCGGCGGCAGAGAGCGAGTGCTCTGCCGCCGGTTCGCCGACGGGACCTACCGCCGGCAACCGGCGCTCCGGTCGGGGCCGACGGCGCTCTCCTCGCGACAGGCGTCCGGAGCGGCGCCCACGATCCTGCGGAACAGGTCTGCGCCGACGCTCGCGGCCATCCGGTTCAAGGACGCGCCGTTCCATGGCCCCGCCCGCACAGCAGCGGTGTGCTCGGGGAGCTGCACTGCCGAACCGAGACAATGCCTGGCCCGGTCACCGCGCTTACGGTGGTGAGATGGCAGTGATCAACGGTTGGAGGCGGGAAGCACGAGCCCGGCCCGGTGCGGTGGACGCGCTGCTGTCGGCCGTGCTGTTCGGGCTGTCGGTCGTGGCGTCTGCAGTGGTGCCGGACGAGCACCGGATTTCGTTCCGGTGGCCGGGCGTGGTGCTGGCGGCGGTCGGCTGCGCGGCGTTGATGTGGCGACGTCGTCACCCGTTCGGCGTACTGGCTGTCGCGGTTGGCTGCGGGGTGGCTTTTCAGGTACTCGGGTTCCGGGAGAGTCCGCTGGTGACAAGCCCGGTCGTGGTGTCCGTCTACACCGTGGCCGTGCGGACCGACCGGCGCACCACCTGGACCACGACGGCGGCCGCGGCCGCCGTCCTGGTGGGGGCGGCCCTGGTGTTCGCCCCGGGATCGTGGCTGGAGCCGGAGAAGGCGGTGATGCTGGCATGGACGGCGTTGGCGGCTGCCATCGGCGACGCGGTGCGGTCACGCCGTGCCTATGTGTCGGCCGTGGAGGAACGGGCGGAGCACGCGGAGCGGACCCGTGAGCAGGAGGCACAGCAGCGGGTGGCGGCCGAGCGGGTCCGGATCGCGCGCGAGCTGCACGACGTCGTCGCGCACCACATCGCCTTGATCAACGCTCAGGCAGGCGTCGCCGTCCACCTTGCGGAGCGGCAGCCGGAGCAGACAGTCGCCGCCCTGGAGAACATCCGGGACACCAGCCGGTCGGCGCTGGACGAACTACGGGTGACCGTGGGCCTGTTGCGACAGACCGATGATCCGGCGGCGCCGCGTGATCCGATGCCGGGTCTGACACAGCTGCCGGACCTGCTCGCGTCGTTCGAAGGCGCCGGCCTGGCTGTCAGGCACAGTCAGCGCGGTATCACTGAACTGCTGGCGCCGGCGGTGGACCTGGCCGCATACCGCATTGTGCAGGAGGCCCTGACCAATGTGCACAAGCACGCCGGTGCGGACCACGCCCGATTGTTCCTGCACTACCGCCCCGAATGGCTGACGATCACCGTCGAGGACGACGGATGCGTCGGACCACACCACCACCGACCCCACCAGGGGACCGGCCACGGGCTGATCGGGATGCGCGAGCGGGCTGCCATCGTCGGGGGCACGCTGTACGCGGGAGCCCGCCCGCAGGGCGGCTTCGCTGTGACCGCCGATCTGCCCCTGCGAGCCGGAACGGCAACGGGCGGTTCGGCAACGGACGGACTGCCGAGGAGAGATGGGTATGACAATCCGCGTACTGCTCGCCGATGACCAGGCCCTGCTACGGGGCACCTTCAGGATGCTGTTCGATTCTGCGGACGATATGGAGACCGTGGGCGAGGCGTCCAACGGCTGCGAGGCCGTGGAGCTGGCGCATGCGCAGCGTCCGGATGTGCTCCTGATGGACATCCGCATGCCCGAGATGGACGGCCTCGCCGCGACACGGCTGATCAGCGAATCGGAGGACCTCGCGGGGGTGAAGGTCCTCATCCTGACCACCTTCGAGGACGACGAGTACGTCGCCGAGGCGCTGCGTGCGGGTGCGAGCGGCTTCCTCGGGAAGGGCGCGCGGCCCGAAGAGCTTCTCGACGCCGTCCGCACGGTCGCGGGCGGGGAGGCGCTGCTGTGCCCGTCGGCCGCCCGAGCGCTGATCACGCGATTTCTGACGCAGCCGGAAGCGTGCCCGGCCGCCATGCACGAGCGGCTGGAGTGCCTGACGCCGCGGGAACGCGATGTCCTGGGGCTCGTCGCGCTGGGCCTGTCGAACGACGAGATCGCCGAGCGCCTGTTCATCAGCCCGCTGACTGCCAAGACCCACGTCAACCGGGCCATGACCAAGCTGGCGGCTCGTGACCGGGCCCAGCTCGTGGTCATCGCGTACCAGAGCGGCCTGGTCAGCCCGGCGATGGAGCCGGGTCGGCCGTCACTGTCCGTCTAATCGCCGGCACGGGTACGTGCGGCGTTCTGTCCCAGCCGTAGGCCGATGTGCCCGGTACCGCGGACGTGGTACCCGGGAAACGCTGCGCGGGGACGATGTGCGAGGGGCCGGTCACGGGCGACAGTGAGGTGGTGAACGGAGGTTTCGCAATGATCGAAGCCCACCGCCTTACCAAGAGGTACGGCGACAAAACAGCCGTCGAGGATCTGTCCTTCACGGTCCGCCCCGGCATCGTGACGGGGTTCCTCGGTCCCAACGGGGCCGGCAAATCCACCACCATGCGGCTGATCCTCGGCCTGGACGCCCCCACCGCCGGGCATGTCACCGTCAACGGCCGCCCTTACGCACAGCACGAAGCGCCCCTGCACGAGGTCGGGGCGATGCTGGAGGCCCGCGCCACCCACACCGGGCGCACCGCCTACCACCACCTGCTTGCCCTGGCCGCCACCACCGGCATCCCCCGCCGGCGCGTGAACGAGGTCATCGACCTCGTCGGCCTGCGCGAGGTCGCCAACAAGCGGGCCGGCGGGTTCTCCCTGGGCATGGGCCAGCGCCTCGGCATCGCCAGCGCGCTGCTCGGCGACCCCGCCACCGTCATCCTCGACGAGCCGGTCAACGGCCTCGACCCGGAGGGCATCCGGTGGATCCGGAATCTCCTCAAGAGCCTGGCGGGGGAGGGGCGCACGGTGTTCGTCTCGTCGCATTTGATGAGCGAGATGGCGCTCACCGCCGAACATCTTGTCGTCATCGGCCGCGGCCGGCTCATCGCCGACACCTCGGTCGAGGAATTCATCCGCGGCGCGGCCCGCACCGTGGTGCGCGTGCGCTGCCCGGACATGGACCGCTTGAAAGGTCTGCTGGCCGGTCCGGACGTCACCCTCACCACCTGCGCGCCGAACACCTTGGACGTAGTCGGCCTGACGAGTGACCAGATCGGCTTCACCGCCGCCGACCACGGGCTCACCCTGCTCGAACTCTCTCCCCAGCGGATCTCCCTGGAGGAGGCGTTCATGGAGCTGACCCGGGACGCGGTCGAGTACCGCGCCACCACCGCCGACGAGCCGGTCGCAGTAAGGAGCGCGTCATGACCACGACCCTCACGCGCCCGCTCGGCGCGACAGTGCGCCCCGGCAAGGTGACCCTGCTGCGGGTCCTCAAGTCCGAATGGATCAAGCTCCGCACCGTGAGCTCCACGTCGATCACCTTGCTGACCGCCGTGGCCGCGATGGTCGGGTTGGGCATGCTGGTCAGTCATCTGCGGGCAGGCCACCTCGACGCGCGGGAACTGGCGGACTTCAACGGAGCCGAGGTCAGCCTGAGCATGTTCCGGCCCGCGCAGTTGGCCGTCGGAGTCCTCGGCGTCCTGACGTTCACGGGCGAGTACTCCACTGGAATGATCCGAGCCACGCTCACGGCCGTCCCCAGGCGGCTGCCCGCACTGGTGGCCAAGGCAGCCGTCTTCACCGGCGTCGTCCTCGTCCTGATGACCGCGGCCTCTTTCGCCGCCTTCTTCGGTGGCCAGGCGGTCCTGTCCTCCGCTCACCTGGCCGCGCATCTCTCCGACCCCGGCGTCACCCGTGTGGTCTTCGGTACCGCCCTCTACCTCACCGTCGTCGGACTGTTCGGCGTCGCCCTGGGCGCCATTATCCGCAACTCTGCGGGAGCCATCGCCACACTGGTGGGCATCCTGCTCGTCCTGCCCGGACTGGGAGCGCTGCTTCCGGCCGACTGGGCCCAGCACGTCAACCCCTACCTGCCCAGTAACGCCGGACAAGCCGTGCTCTCCGTCGTCCCCGATCCCGCGATGGCCCCCTGGACAGGTCTCTCACTCTTCGCCGGATACGCAGCTGCCCTCCTGGTCATCGCCGCCTGGCTCCTCAAGCGCCGCGACGCCTGACCAGCGCAGGAGGAAGCCGTGCAACAGCGCCACAGGCCCGGACAACGGCCGTCGCGCAACCCCCGGTGCGACGGTGCCAGGCGCCCACTGCATCCCCTGGTCCATGACTGAACCTTCTCGATCATCCTGCTGCTGTTCCTCGCCAGGGCACGAGCTCTGCTACCGAACCCCATGAGGCTCGTGCGCACATCGAAGGCGAACCCATCCCCCTCAGGACAACACCGCCGATCAGACAACGTCCGCCGTGGACGTCACCCAGCGATCCCAGGATGACGTCCGCGTCTGAACCCCGTGGCCGCGCCGACCGCGCGGACCCCCCTGCACGGAGAGGAACCCCGCTCATGTTCACCTCACCCCAGGAATGCTGCACGATCCGTGAGCTGCTGGCCGGATACGCACTCCACACGCTCGCGCCCGAAGAAGCCGCTCAGGTCTGCGCCCACCTCACCTCATGCCCCGCCTGCCGGGACGAGCACGACTGCCTCGCAGCGGTATCCGCACACCTGCCCCTGCTCCGCGATGCTCTGGCCCGCGACATCGGGCGACGGCAGCAGAGGCTGGTGCCCGCCCCGGCCGAGGGTTGCCACACGTCACGCCCCCAGCCCCGTCGGCGTCGTCCGGCCCGCGCGATATTGGGCACGCCGCTCACGCTCACCCAACTGGTGAGCAGGATGCGGGCGTCAGGTGAACCCGGCGAGCGCTCAGGCAGAAATGCCCCGGGCCCCCGCGCAACGGGAGACGAGTCGGAGGGGCGAGCCACGCCTCAGCCCCTCCGCCCGGTGGTCGCACCGTGGCCGGCCGCGTCCGGTTGAGGCAGAGGGTGCCAATGCCCGACGTCCAGGCTGCGGTGCCGGGCCCGAATGTCCCGCTCCGCTCCCCGCTCTCTCGATGGGTACGTCGGGCTGCCGTTCAGCCGCCTCCCGGTGGCGCGACCGCGCAAGGGGCTGCTTGCTGGTCCCAGGGTCCCCTCGGGAGAGGAAACGAGCGCTCATGGAGACACAGAGGACGAAGGGGCAGGCGCTGCAGACTCCGCGGGCGGCAGGACTGGCCGGGGTCGTCTTCGCGATACTGCTCGCGGCCGCCATCATCATGATCCGGCTGGCGATCCCCGCAGGCGCCGACGCGGTCACGGCCGGAGGGTTCAACGACTCCTCGCGCCGGAACGCGGTGAAGACGGCGCTCGCGCTCGTCCCCTTCGCAGGCATTTTCTTTCTGTGGTTCGTGGGCGTGCTGCGCGCGCACGTCGGGGAAGCGGAGGACAAGTTCGTCGCCACCGTCTTCCTGGGCAGCGGTCTGATCTTCGTGGCTTCGATGTTCGGGGCGGCCGCGGCCGCAGCGGGCGTGCTGTCCGTCGGAAATCCGTCCGGGAACGACCCGGGGCTGCCGTCCTGGGACTTCGGCCGCCACTTCGCGTACACGCTGATGACGGACTACTCGATGCGGATGGCGGCGGTGTTCACGCTCACGACTTCGGCCCTGGGGCATCGCCTCGGGTTCTTCTCCCGGTGGCTTGCCCTGCTGGGCCTCCTCGTCGCCCTGACGCTGCTCTTCGTGGCGGCCGCCATCGCCTGGTGCGAGCTGGTCTTCCCGCTCTGGTCACTGATCGTCAGCATCTACATTCTCGTGGCCAGCCGCGCCCCCGGGCCCGATGCCGCGAAGGCGTCCTGACCGCGGCTGCAGTCCCGCAGTTCCGGGGACGCTCACCCCTTCGGCCCGCCTGGGCGAGCGTTGCCCCCACCGGTCCTTCGATGCTGGCGTGGGGGAGATGATCGCCGTCCACGCGCCCGCCGAGAATGCGCGGACGGTGCCGGACCAGGCTGCCGGAAGGGGCGGAGCGTCGATGAGGCTTGTCGTCGATCTCAACAAATGTCAGGGATACGCGCAGTGCGCGTTCCTCGCGCCGGATGTCTTCGCCCTGCACGGCGAAGAGGCGCTCACCTACAACCCACGGGCCGACGAGGAGCAGCGCGAGAACGTGGCGCGCGCCGTGGCGGCGTGCCCTGTCCAGGCCATTCTGATCGACGCACTGGACGCACCGGGTGAGAGGGCGGCCGCGCGGGGCGAGGAGGAGTCCCGTGGCCACTGACACATTCCTGGAGTGGCTCAGGCGCGAGGGCCGGATCGTGATCGTGGGCGCCTCGCTGGCCGGCCTGCGGGCGGCCGAGACACTCCGCGACGAGGGCTTCGAAGGTTCGCTCACCATGATCGGTGACGAGCCGTACGAGCCGTACGACCGGCCGCCGCTCTCCAAGTCGGTGCTGCTGGGCAAGGCGTCGCCGGACCATACCGAGCTGCCCCGGCGCCGATCGGTGGAAGCGAAGTGGCGGCTCGGTGTCGCGGCGACCGGGCTGGACATGGCGGCCAAGCGGGTGCTGCTGGCCGACGGCGACGAGGTGGAGTACGACCGGCTGCTCATCGCGACCGGTGTACGGGCCCGGCCGTGGCCGCACGAGGCGGAGGCCGAGCTGGACGGCGTCTTCGTCCTGCGGACGCGCGACGACGCGGCCGGGCTGCAGCGGCGGCTGAAGGACGCGCCCCGCAGGGTGTTCGTGATCGGTGCCGGCTTCACCGGCTCGGAGATCGCGTCCGCCTGCCGTGCGCGTGATCTCAACGTCACGGTGGCGGAACGCGCCGACGCGCCCCTGGTGGGCGCGCTCGGCGGGGTGGTCGGTGCGGTGGCCGCGGAGCTGCACCGCGAGAACGGGGTGGACCTGCGCACCGGCGTCATGGTCACCGGCCTCGAGGGCGACTCGGCGGGGCGGGTGCGCGCCGCTCATCTGTCCGACGGCAGCACCGTCGAGACGGACGTGGTGGTCGTCTCGCTCGGCGCGACCCGCAACACCGAATGGCTGGCCGGATCCGGGCTCGGTGCAGGACCCCGCGGGATCGCCTGCGACGCGGGATGCCGGGCCTTCGACTTCCGGGGCATTGTGACCGACGACGTCTTCGTCGCCGGTGATGTGGCGCGGTCCCCGCATCCGCTGTTCAACTACCAGTTCCTCTCCCTCGAACACTGGGGCAACGCCGTCACACAGGCCGAGGTGGCGGCGCACAACATGATCAGTGCCAGCACGGACCGTCGTCCGCACATGTGGGTCCCGGCCTTCTGGTCGTCCCAGTTCGGGGTGAACATCAAGTCGGTCGGCGTCCCGTCCATGGGCGAGGAGATCCTCATCGCGCAGGGGTCGGTCGCCGAACGCCGCTTCACCGGTGCGTACGGCTACAAGGGCCGCGTCATCGGTGCGGTCACCTTCGACAATTCACGCTGGCTGCAGTTCTACCAGGGGCTGATCGAGACGGCCGCGCCGTTCCCACCGGCGTTCCTCACCGTGGACCGCCGTCCGGAGGGCAGGCAGCCCGTCCCGGCCGACTTCCCGGACCCCTCGCTGCCCACACACGGGCCGACCGTCACCCTCAGCGGTTACTCGCCCGCCGACCGGCGGCTGGTCTTCAAGCCGGCTCACTCCTGACCGCGGGCGGGGCGCGCGACAGCCCGCTGCCCGAGGTCGAAACGGCCCCTCCTGCTCCCACGCCCCAAGGACCCGCCATGACGCAAGCCCCGCTCCTGCGCCAGATCACCGACTACGCCAACCGCGCCAACCCCTATCCGCTGTACGCGGAACTCCGCAAGACCCCGGTGCTGCAAGAAGAGGACGGCGGCCCATTCGTCATCAGCACGTACTGGGACATCCAGAGCCTGCTCCACGACCCGCGGATCAGCTCCGACGCCTCCAATCTGACCGCGCACGGCGGCGACGAGTTGCCCGAGCAGGAGGAGGAGACGGCTCTGCCGCCCAGCTTCCTGCGGCTCGACCCTCCGGAGCACGACCGGCTGCGTCGGATGACCAACCGTCCGTTCGGCCCACCGCACAGCCCCCGGCGTGTCCACGCCATGCGCGACGAGCTCGACGGGATCATCTCGGACCTGATTGCCGGCTTCGGGGACGCGGACCGGATCGATGTGGTCGACCAGTTCTCGTACCCCTTTCCCGTGACCGTGATCTGCCGGCTGCTCGGGGTGCCGCGGGAGGACGAGGCGCGCTTCCACTCGTGGGCGGACACCCTCGCCGCCGGCCTGGACCCGGCTCCGGGCGACGACCTGACCGAGCGGAACCGCGTCACGCGCGAGGCCCGGATGCAGCTGGGCATGTATCTGGCCGGGCTGGTCGAGGAGCGTCGCAAGGCACCCGGTGACGACATGCTCTCCGAGCTGGTGACCAGCCATGGACCGGATGGTCCGATGACGACGATGGAGGTGCTCAGCACCGCGGCCCTGCTGCTGATCGCCGGCCATGAGACGACGGTCAACCTGATCACCAACGGGATGCTCACGCTGTTGCGCCACCCGGAGGTCCTCCAGCGGCTCCGGGACGACCCGCGCCTCGCCGTCGGCATTGTCGAGGAACTGCTGCGCTACGAGCCGCCGGTGCAGTTGGTGCCGCAGCGCACGTGCATCGCGGACATCGAGGTCCGCGGGGTCACCATCCCGAAGGGCTCGTCGATCTGGCTCGTCCTGGCCGCCGGAAACCGGGACCCGGAGCGCTTCGAGGACCCTGAGCGGTTCGACCCTGACCGCAAGGACATCCAGCACCTAGGTTTCGGCAGCGGCATCCACAGTTGCTTCGGCGCACCGCTCGCCCGGCTGGAGGCGCAGCTCGCCCTGACCGCGCTGGCCCGCAGGCTCGACAACCCTCGTCTGGTGGAGGACCCTCCCCCCTACCGGCAGAACGCGGTCCTGCGCGGCCCCCGCCATCTGAACATCACGTTCGACGGCCTCCGCCCCCAATAGGGCCGAATCGACGCGGGCGAAAGCTGGCTGTTGGGGGCCCGACCGACGCAGAATGACGAGGCAGTTCGCGCCTACGCACGAAGTCTTTTGACGAACCGTCATGAGACGGTACGACGATGACGTCATCACCGGCACTCGACGGAAGGGCGGCCCTGGTCGCCGGAGCCTCCCGGGGGATCGGTCTCGCCACGGCGCAGGCCCTGGGCGAGGCGGGAGCGATGGTCTGCATCACCGCACGCGACCCCGCGGGAGTGGCCGTGGCGGTGGACCGGCTCGCCGCCACCGGCGTCAGGGCGGTCGGCTGCGCCGGCTCGGTCGCGGATCCCGCGCACCTGGCGACGTGCACGGATCTCGTGGTGCGGGAGTTCGGCCGGCTCGACATCCTCGTCAACAACGCCGGGACCAATGCCCCGTTCGGCCCGCTGATGGACGCGGACCCCGAGGTCTGGCGCGACGCCTTTGCGGTGAACGTGGAGGCGCCGCTGCGCCTGATCCAGCTCGCCTGGCGGGCATGGATGCGCGAGCACGGCGGCGCGGTCGTCAACATCTGCACCGAGGGCACCTACGGCGTGGGGCCGCACGTCGGCGCGTACGGCACGAGCAAGGCGGCCTTGCTGCACCTGACCCGCCAGCTCGCCGGTGAGCTGGCGCCCGGCGTACGGGTGAACGCGGTCTCGCCCGGGCTGGTGCGCACCGAGATGGCCCGATTCGTGTGGTAGCGGGCCGAGGAAAGGATCGCCCAGAGCCTGCCGCTGGCCCGGATCGGCGAGCCGGAGGACGTGGCACGCGCAGTGCTGTGGCTGGTCTCCGACGAGGCGGACTGGGTCACCGGCACGGACCTGCTCGTCGACGGCGGCACGCGGGTGCGAGCGGCCGGCCGGGCCGGCTCCGGCGTGCCCACGGATGCTGTACGCGACGTCCTGGCGCATACGAACCCGCGGAGCAGCACGAAGCCGCCGACACCGGCAGGCCCGGATGTGCAGAGGTGAAGCGCCGGCCCTGCCGGCCGGCCGGCCGGTGGGGCACCCGGGGCCCGGGTGCCCCACCGGTTGTTGGACCCCTCGCTCAGCCGGTGAAGCCGGCGGTGATGGAGGTGAACCGCCAGTCGTCCGCGGACGCTACCCGCGCGGCTGTTCCTCCTTGTTGCCCGCCTTTTCCCGGTGGGCCTCCCGGCCCTCCGCGATGCGGGCCTCGGCCCGCTCCCAGGCTCTGCGCTCGCCCATGGGCGCATGACGCCGCAGTTCCTGTGTGTCGCACAGGAGTTGGCGCAGGTCGGACAGGCCACCGGCCACCGCGCCCGCCGTACGGGCCTGCACCAGGACGTTGCCGAGCGCCGCGGCCTCGGCCGGGCCCGCCACCACGGGCAGCCCGCAGGCATCGGCCGTCAGCTGGCAGAGCAGCTCGTTGTGGGCTCCGCCGCCGACGATGTGCACGGCCTCGACCGTACGGCCGGACAGCCGCTGGGCGTCCACAAGCGCGCGACGGTGGGCCAGGGCCAAGGAGTCCAGCACGCACCGGGTGGTCTCGGCCGCGTCGCGCGGCACGGGCTGGCCGGTGCGGCGGCAGGCCTCGGCGATCCGCTCCGGCATCCCGCCCGGCGCGATGAACTCCGGGTCGCCCGCGTCCACGACCGAGCGCAGAGAAGCGGACTCCGCGGCTCGGCGCAGCAGTTCGCCCAGCTCGTACGTCCGGCCCCGCGACTCCCAGGCACGCAGGCACTCCTGGAGGAGCCACAGGCCCATGATGTTGCGCAGATAGCGGACGGTGCCGTCCACGCCCAGCTCGTTGGTGAAGTTGGCGCGGCGGCTGTCCTCGGTGAGGACGGGCGCGTCGAGTTCGAGCCCGGCCAACGACCATGTGCCGGTGGCGATGTACGCGAATCGGTCACCGCACGCGGGCACCCCCACCACGGCGGACGCGGTGTCGTGCGACCCGACGGCGGTCACGGGCAGGGGCCCTTGGAGCCCCGTCCCGGCCAGCACCTCGGGCAGCAACTGCCCGGCCCGGTCGCCGGGCCGGCGCAGGGGTGCGAAGAGCGAGAGATCGATCCCCAGGGTCTCGGCGACGGGCCGGGCCCAGTCGCGGGTGCGCGGGTCGACCAGCTGGGTGGTGGAGGCGTTGGTCAGCTCCGTGCCGGCCTCGCCGGTCAGCCAGTACGAGACGAGGTCCGGGATCATCAGCAGCCTTCGGGCCGCGGCCAGGGCGGGTGTGCCCTGGGCGGCGACCAGCTGGTAGACAGTGTTGAAGGGGAGGTACTGCAGCCCCGTGGCCGCGTACAGATCGGTGGGCGGCAGCGCACCGGCGACCTTCGCGGTGGCGCTCTCCGTGCGGCCGTCCCGGTAGTGCACCGGGTTGCCGATGAGCGCGCCGTCCGCGTCGAGGAGGCCGTAGTCCACGGCCCAGGAATCGATCCCCACGCTCGCCGGCGGTCCGCCCGCGAACCGGCCTGCGGCCCGCAGGCCTTCGAGCACGCCGCGGTACAGGGCGAGGATGTCCCAGTGCAGGGTGCCGCCCACCCGTACGGGAGTGTTGGGGAAGCGGTGCACCTCTGTCAGGTCGAGCGTTCCGGCTCCCACCCGGCCCACCATCACACGGCCGCTCGACGCGCCCAGGTCGATGGCGGCGAAGGGGAGGGGATCGGTCGGTGCCACGTCTTGTCAGTCCTTCGTGAGGGTTTGTACGAACCGGGTGGTGGTGCGGGCGTCACACCGGCCTGCAACCCGGCGGCGCGACTGTCCGCAACGGCGCGGGCGGTGACCCGTCGGCGTGCCGCGGTGCAGGGCGGCGGCGCGTCAGGACGCCTGCCCCGCAACGCGCCGCACGCGCGAGCGCTACCGCAGGAACGCCGCCGCGACCCCCGCGTCGACCGGCACGTGGAGCCCCGTCGTATGACTCAAGTCCCCTCCGGTCAGGGCGAACACGGCGTTGGCGACATGCACGGGGAGAACCTCCCTCTTCAGCAGGGTCCGCTGGGCGTAGAACTCGCCCAGCTTCTCCTCCTCCACCCCGTACACAGCCGCGCGCTTCGCTCCCCAGCCGCCGGCGAAGATGCCGGAACCGCGCACCACCCCATCAGGGTTGATGCCATTGACGCGGATTCCGTGCTCGCCCAGCTCGGCAGCCAGCAGCCGGACCTGATGGGCCTGGTCGGCCTTGGTCGCTCCGTACGCGATGTTGTTCGGGCCCGCGAACACGCCGTTCTTGGAGGCGATGTAGACGATGTCGCCCCCGATGCCCTGCGCGGTCATCACCCGTGCCGCCTCGCGGGAGACGAGGAAGGACCCACGGGCCATGATGTCGTGCTGGAGGTCCCAGTCCTTCGCCGTGGTCTCCAGCAGCGGCTTGGAGATGGAGATCCCCGCGTTGTTGACCACCAGGTCGACGCCGCCGAAGGCGAGTGACGCGGTGGCGAAGGCGGCGGCGATCTGCTCCTCGGAGGTGACATCCACGGTCACCGCGACCGCCTTGTCGGCGCCGCCCAGCTCCTCGGCGACCGCAGCAGCGCTGTCCGCGTCGAGGTCGGCGACCACCACGCACGCGCCCTCGGCGACCAGCCGGTGCGCAATGGCCTTGCCGATGCCGGACCCGGCGCCCGTCACCAGCGCGATCCGGGTCGCCAGCGGCTTGGGTGGTGGCATCCGGCGGAGCTTGGCCTCCTCCAGCTCCCAGTACTCGATGCGGAACTTCTCGGACTCCTCGATGGGCGCGTACGAGGAGACGGCCTCGGCCCCCCGCATCACATTGATCGCGTTGACGTAGAACTCGCCCGCCACGCGCGCGGTCTGCTTGTCCTTGCCGAAGCTGAACATGCCGACGCCCGGGACGAGGACGATGGCCGGGTCCGCGCCGCGCATGGCGGGGGAGCCGGCGTCGGCGTGCCGCTCGTAGTACGCGCGGTAGTCCTCGCGATAGGCGGAGTGCAACTCCTTCAGCCGCGCGACCGCCTCCTCCAGCGGGGCGCCGGCCGGCAGGTCGAGGACCAGCGGACGGACCTTCGTCCGCAGGAAGTGGTCGGGGCAGGAGGTGCCGAGCGCGGCGAGCCGCGGGTGTTCGGCGCGCGCCAGGAAGTCCAGTACGACATCGGAGTCGGTGAAGTGGCCCACCTGCGGGCGGTCGGTGGAGGCCAGACCGCGGATGACGGGGGCGAGCGCGGCGGCCCGGGCCCGGCGCTCGTCCTCGGCCGGCGGCCCGTACCCGTCGAGTGCCGACCCGAACGGTTCGGCCTTGCCGCGCTCGGCGAGGAACGCCTCCGCGGTGCGGATGATGTGCAGGGAGTTGCGCTCGCACTCCTCGGAGGACGCGCCCCAGGCGGTGATGCCGTGGCCGCCGAGAACACAGCCGATGGCCTCGGGGCGGGCGGCCTTGACAGCCGCGATGTCCAGGCCGAGCTGGAAGCCGGGGCGGCGCCACGGCACCCACACGACCTGGTTGCCGAAGCACTCCTTGGTCAGCGCCTCGCCGTCGGCGGCGCAGGCGAGCGCGATGCCGGAGTCGGGGTGGAGATGGTCGACGTGGGTGGCCTCGACGAGGCCGTGCATCGCGGTGTCGATGGACGGTGCGGCGCCCCCCTTGCCGTGCAGACAGTAGTCGAAGGCCGCGACCATCTCGTCCTCGCGGTCCACGCCCGGGTACACCCCGGTCAGTGCGCGCAGCCGGTCCAGCCGCAGCGCGACGAGTCCTTCGGCCTTGAGCGTGCCCAGGTCGCCGCCCGAACCCTTGACCCACATCAGCTCGATGTCGCCGCCGGTCACGGGATCGGTGGCGGTGCCCTTCGCGGAGGTATTGCCGCCCGCGTAGTTGGTGTTGCGGGGGTCTGCGCCCAGTCGGTGGGATCGAGCGAGCAGCTCGGCCACGCGCTCGTGAGGTGCGTCCGTCATCACTTGCTTCCTTCGGGTTTCGTCATGGCTTCCTGCCAATGGCTTGCGGAGGGCCCGCACCGCCGGGCCGTGCCACGAGGGGTGCCCGCCGTCACGGCGGGAGATCTGTCGTGGCTTCGCCGCGACGGCGCCTTCCCGCCGCGACAGCGGGCCATCGGGGTGCTGCGGCCCGGCTGCGGCCGTCGTACGCCCCCACCCCACCGTTGTGGCCACGCACGCCGACCATCCGTACCTTTGCGGGGGCGCTACGCTCCCCAGCCCGCCTGCGTACCGCCGACCCGCTCGGCGACGATCTTCTCCGCCCAGCCGGAGCGTCGGTACGCCGCGATCGGGTCCGGGTCGAGGCCCAGCTCCTCGCGCACCTCCGCCAGCAGCGGCCGTACGTCCGTGTTGTACGCGTCCATCAGGACGGCGTTCGCCGCCAGCACGTCCCCGGAGCGCTGGGCGGCAGAGAGTGCCTCGCCGTCGACGAGCAGCGCCTTCGCCGTCGCTTCCTGGACGTTCATCACCGAGCGGATGATGGCCGGGATCTTCGCCTCGATGTTGTGGCACTGATCGAGCATGAAGGCCACATCCGGCGTGAAGCCGCCGCCGCGGATCACCTCGTACATGATGCGGAACAGCTGGAAGGGGTCGGCCGCGCCGACCATCAGGTCGTCGTCCGCGTAGAAGCGGGAGTTGAAGTCGAACGCGCCGAGCCGCCCCTCGCGCAGCAGCAGCGCGACGATGAACTCGATGTTGGTGCCGGGCGCGTGGTGACCGGTGTCCACCACGACCTGCGCCTTGGGGCCCAGCTTCAGGCAGTGCGCGTACGCGGTGCCCCAGTCGGGGACGTCGGTCGCGTAGAAGGCGGGCTCGAAGAGCTTGTACTCCAGCAGCATCCGCTGGTTCTCGCCCAATCGCTCGTGCACCGCGGACAGGGCCTCGGCGAGCCGGTCCTGGCGGGCCCGGATGTCGTCCTGGCCGGGGTAGTTGGTGCCGTCGGAGAACCACAGCTTGAGGTCGCGCGAGCCGGTCGCGTCCATGATGTCGACGCACTCCAGCAGGTGCCCGAGGGCCTTGCGGCGCACGGCCGGGTCGGGGTTGGTGACCGAGCCCAGCTTGTAGTCGTCGTCCTGGAAGACGTTGGAGTTGATCGCGCCGAGCCGAAGTCCGAGCTCCTGCGCGTACTTGGCGAGGGCCGCGTAGTCCTCGACCTTGTCCCACGGGATGTGCAGGGCGACGGTCGGGGCGACGCCGGTGTGCTGGTGGACGCGCGCCGCGTCGTCCAGCTTCTCCCGCGGGGTGCGCGGCACGCCGGGCTGCGCGAACACCTTGAAGCGCGTGCCTGAATTGCCGTACGCCCATGACGGCGTCTCGATGGCCTGGGTCTTGAGGGCCGCCTTCACGGCGGATACGGCAGTCATGGATCAGCGCTCCTGGGGGCCGAACAGAGAGGTGAATCGTTTCATCGAGGTGAAGTTATGACCACCCAACGGGCATGTCAAGGGATTGGGTAGGTCCAGAAAGTTTCGTGGGCTGACCCATTGACGGCGCGGGTGTTGCGCGTCTAGCTTCCGTGAAACTTAGTTGAAACCTTTCACGGCGCCTTCGAGGCGCACCTTCCACGGAGCATCCATGAACCAGCCCGACACGGGCCCGGCCCCCGTCCTGGCCCTGACGGACGTGTCCAAGTCCTTCGGTGCCGTACGGGCCCTGCAGGACGTCTCCCTGCAACTGCTCCCGGGCGAGGCCCACGCGCTCGCGGGGGAGAACGGCGCCGGCAAGTCTACGCTCATCAAGACGCTGGCCGGCGTGCACCGGCCGGACTCCGGCCAGGTGCTGCTCGACGGGAAGCCGGTCGTCTTCAACGGCCCGGCCGACGCCCGCGACGCCGGCATCGCCGTCATCTACCAGGAGCCCACGCTCTTCCCTGACCTGTCGATCGCCGAGAACATCTTCATGGGCCGTCAGCCGCGCGCCTCACTCGGCCGGATCGACCGCCGGGCCGTGCACGAGGCGACCGCCGCCCTGATGACCCGTCTCGGCGTCGACCTCGACCCCGAACGGCTCGCCCGCGGACTTTCCATCGCCGACCAGCAAATCGTCGAGATCGCCAAAGCGCTCTCCTTCGACGCCCGCGTCCTGATCATGGACGAGCCCACCGCCGCCCTCACCGGCAGCGAGACCGCCCGTCTCTTCTCGGTGGTCGAGACGCTGCGCACCGCCGGCGCCGCCGTCCTGTTCATCTCGCACCGGCTCGAGGAGATCTTCGGACTCTGCCAGCGTGTGACGACGCTGCGCGACGGCCGTTGGGTCGCCTCCGAGCCCCTGGACGGCCTCACCGAGGACGACCTCGTACGTCGCATGGTCGGCCGCGACCTCGACGAGCTCTACCCCAAGCAGGCCACGACCGTCGGCGAGACCGCCCTGTCGGTGCGTCGGCTCACCCGCGAAGGCGTCTTCCGGGACGTGTCGTTCGAGGTGCGGCGGGGCGAGATCGTGGCGCTCGCCGGACTCGTCGGCGCCGGCCGCTCCGAGGTCGTCCAGGCAGTCTTCGGCGTGGACAAGGCGGACGCGGGCGAGGTGCACGTGAACGGCGCGCCGCTGCGCGCCGGCTCGCCGACTGCCGCCATGGACGCCGGAGTTGCGCTCGTACCGGAGGACCGGCGCCAGCGCGGGCTCGTCATGGAGATGTCGATCGAGCGCAACATCGGACTCACCGGGCTCGGCACCCTGGGCAGCGGCGGGATGGTGCGCCGCACCTTGGAGCGCGGGCGCGCCGCCGCCTGGGCGGTGAAGCTCCAGCTCAAGTACAACAAGCTCTCCGACACGGTCGGGGTGCTGTCCGGCGGCAACCAGCAGAAGGTCGTCCTCGCCAAGTGGCTGGCCACCGACCCGGCCGTACTCATCGTCGACGAGCCCACGCGCGGCATCGACGTCGGCACCAAGGCCGAGGTACACCGACTGCTGTCCTCGCTCGCCGCCGAAGGGCTCGCCGTGCTGATGGTCTCCTCCGACCTGCCCGAGGTGCTCGGCATGGCCGACCGGGTGCTGGTGATGCACGAGGGCCGACTGGTGGCAGAGATCCCCCGTGACGAGGCCAGCGAGGAGACGGTCATGGCCGCGGCCACGGGTCGCCTCACCGGCAAGGAGAAGGCGGCATGACAGTCGGGCCAGGCCCCCGCGGGCACCACCGACGTGGCGACTCGCACGACACACACGAAAGGACAGCGGCGTGACGGCCACCCTCGAATCCCCGCCGGCCGCGCCGGAGGCGGACCGGCGATCCGCTCGCTCGCTCATGGATCTGGTCTTCCGCGCCCGTGAGCTGAGCATCGGCGGCGCCCTCGTCGTGCTGATCCTCGGCACCTGGATATCCAACCCGTCCTTCCTGGACGACCAGGGCATCAAGGACCTGCTCCTCAACTCCTCGATCCTCGTACTGCTCGCCGTCGGCCAGTCCGTCGTCGTCATCACCCGCAACATCGACCTGTCCGTCGGCTCCGTCGTCGGGCTCACCGCCTTCGCCTGCGGCAGCTTCGTCTCGGGCACGGACCACAGCGCGCTGACCGTCGTCCTGCTCGGCATCGGACTCGGCGTCCTGTGCGGGCTGGTCAGCGGCCTGCTGGTCAGCTTCGGCCGGGTGCCCGCGCTGGTCGTCACCCTCGGCATGCTCTACGTCATCCAGGGCATCGACCACGCGTGGGCGCACGGCGAGCAGATCAACGCCGCCAACGTCCCCGACGACGTGCTCGGCCTCGGCAGCGGCAGCGTCCTCGGCATCCCGTATCTGCCGCTGATCTCTGCCGCCGTCCTGGTCGGCACCGCCTACTACCTGCGGACCTACCGCGGCGGCCGGGAGCTGTACGCGATCGGGTCCAACCCCGAGGCCGCCCGCCTGGCCGGCATCCCCATCCGCCGCCGTGTGCTCGCCGCGTACGCCTTCTCCGGCGCCGTCGCCGGCCTCGCCGGGGCGCTGTGGCTCGCACGCTTCGGCACGGTCGTCGCCGACGCCGCGAACGGCTGGGAGCTGACCGTCGTCAGCTCGGTCGTCGTCGGCGGCATCGCCATCACCGGCGGCGTCGGCACGGTCTGGGGCGCGGCGCTCGGCGCGCTGCTGCTCACCACGATGGGCAGCGCCCTCGTCGTCCTGAAGGTGGACTCCTTCTGGCAGCAGGCCATCACCGGTGTGCTGCTGCTCGCGGCCATCACCACCGACCGCATCGTGAACCTGCGCACCACCAGCGCGCTGAGGAAGAGGAGCCGACGATGAACACCCTCGTCAAATACCTGCGCTGGGACACCGTCGTCGGCGTGCTCCTGATCTCCGTCTTCCTCGCCGGATCCGGTACGACGGAGGGCTTCGCGGACACCGCCAATCTCTCCGCCGCCCTCGACGACACGGCCGAAATCGCCCTCATCGCCCTGCCGATGACCCTGCTGGTCGTCGCGGGACAGGTAGACCTCTCCGTGGCCTCGATGCTCGGACTCTCCAGCGCGCTCGCCGGCTCGCTGTGGGAGGCCGGCTGGGCGTTCGAGACGATCGTGCCCCTGTGCCTGCTCGTCGGCGCGCTCGGTGGCCTCCTCAACGGCTGGCTCGTCACCCGCGTCGGGCTGCCCTCGCTCGCCGTCACCATCGGCACGCTCACGCTCTACCGGGGCCTGGCCTCCGTCGTCCTCGGGGACAAGGCGGTCGCCGACTTCCCCGAGACGTACTCCCGGTGGGCCACCTACACCCAGACCGTGCCGGGCACCTTCATCCCGTACCCCGTGGCCCTGTTCGGCGTCCTGGCCGTCATCACCGCCGTCGTGCTGCACTGCACGGCCTTCGGGCGGTCGCTGTACGCAATCGGCGCGCAGGAGGACGCGGCCTACTTTGCGGGCATCCGGGTCAAGCGCATCAAGCTGGTGCTGTTCGTCCTCGCGGGCTTCGTGGCCTCCTTCGCCGGGATCGTCTTCACCCTGCGGTACGGCAGCGCCCGCGCCGACAACGGGGTCGGACTCGAACTGGTCGTCATCGCCTCGGTGCTGCTCGGCGGCGTCGACTTCGACGGCGGCCGGGGCACCCTCGGCGGCGCGGTCGCCGGCGTACTGCTGATCGGGCTGCTGAACAACCTCCTCACCCTCAACGACGTGTCCAACGAGATCCAGGTGATCGTCACCGGCCTGCTGCTCGTGGCCTCCGTCCTCACCCCGCGTGTGGTCGCCGCCGTCTCCGAGCGCCGCCACCGGCGCGCCGCGACCGCCTCCGCCTAGCTCCCCTTCCTTCCCTCAACTCCTTCCCTCCGAAAGGGACGTCACCATGTCTGCGCACTCCCGCACGCGCCGCCGTGCCACCCTCACCGCCACTGCCGCGGCCTGTGTCCTCGCCGTCACACTGGCCGGCTGCTCGGGCACCACCAAGAACGACACCAAGAACGAGGCCAAGGAGGCGGCGAGCAGCGCCAAGGCCGACCCGAATGCGCCGCTGAAGAAGGGCCTGAAGATCGCCTTTCTGCCGAAGCAGATCAACAACCCGTACGAGAAGATCGTCGACGACGCGGGGATCGGCGCAGCGAAGGAGTTCGGCGGTTCGGGCAAGGAGGTCGGCCCCTCCGACGCCAAGGCCTCCTCCCAGGTCTCGTACATCAACACCCTCATCCAGCAGCGCCAGGACGCGATCCTCATCGCGGCCAACGACCCCAACGCAGTGTGCGGCCCGCTCAAGCAGGCCATGAAGCAGGACATCAAGGTCGTCGCCTACGACTCCGACACCGCCAAGGACTGCCGCCAGCTGTTCATCAACCAGGCCAGCTCCGAGGAGATCGGCCGCAGCCAGGTCCAGCACCTCGCCAAGCAGCTCAACTACAAGGGCGAGGTCGCGATCCTCTCGGCCACCCAGAACGCGACGAACCAGAACACCTGGATCGGGTTCATGAAGGACGAGCTGAAGAAGCCGGAGTACAAGGATCTGAAGCTGGTCAAGGTCGCCTACGGGGACGACGACGACCAGAAGTCCTTCCAGGAGACCCAGGGTCTGCTCAAGGCCTACCCGAAGCTGAAGGGCATCATCTCGCCCACCACCGTCGGCATCGCCGCCGCCTCCCGCTACATCAGCGACTCCAGCTACAAGGGCAAGGTCGTCATCAACGGCCTGGGCACGCCGAACCAGATGCGCAAGTACGTCAAGGACGGCACGGTCGAGCAGTTCTCCCTGTGGGACCCCAAGAAGCCGGGCTACCTCGGCTCGTACGCGGCTGCCGCTCTCGCCTCGGGCCAGATCACCGGCGCGGAGGGCGAGAAGTTCAAGGCCGGTGACCTGGGCGAGTACACCATCGGCAGGGACGGCGAGGTCATCCTCGGCCCGCCGACCGTCTTCGACAAGAACAACATCGACGACTTCGACTTCTGAGTTCCGGAATCTCTCGATGCAGCGCGTCTGCTTTCTGCTGAAGGTCCGGCAGGGGCGGCTGGAGGAGTACCGCGAGCGTCACGCGGCCGTATGGCCCGAGATGCTCGCGGCGCTCTCCGCCGCCGGCTGGCACAACTACTCGCTCTTTCTCCGGGAGGACGGCCTGCTCGTCGGCTACCTGGAGACCGAGGACTTCACTGCCGCGCAGGCCGCCATGGCCGCCACGGACATCAACGCCCGCTGGCAGTCCGGCATGGCGGGCTTCTTCGAAGCCCTGGACGGCGCCAAGCCGGACGAGGCGATGAAGCCGCTCACCGAAGTCTTCCACCTCGATTGACCGCAACGACCCGGCACAGGAGGAGATCGCCCATGACCGCAAGGACCCCCGCCACCGCACGCAGGCCGAAGATCGGGCTCGTCGCGGGCGGACTCGGTGCCTACTGGCCCCAGTTCCCCGATCTCCTCCCGCAGCTGCGGCGTTCCGCCGACCGCGTCACCGAGCGGATGCGGGAGTTCGACG
Organism: Streptomyces sp. NPDC005181; assembly: GCF_040608395.1. Taxonomy (NCBI): domain Bacteria; kingdom Bacillati; phylum Actinomycetota; class Actinomycetes; order Kitasatosporales; family Streptomycetaceae; genus Streptomyces; species Streptomyces sp. NPDC005181. The sequence continues at coordinate 64,841 of NZ_JBEXID010000027.1, read as the reverse complement.
CGGACGTCGTGGACGTGGGTTTCATCTCCGACGCCCAGGAGGGAGCCGCCGCGGCCGAGAAGCTCAGGGCGGAGGGCTGTGACCTGATCGTCGGTTTCCTCACCACCTATATGACCGCGACCATGCTCGTGCCCATTGCCCAGCGCAGCGGCGCCCCCGTACTCCTCATCAACCTCCAACCCACGGAGGCCATGGACCACGCGTCCTTCGACACGGGTGCCTGGCTCGCGTACTGCGGTGCCTGCCCTCTCCCCGAAATGGCCGGCGCCTTCGAGCGCGCGGGAGTTGCCTTCCGCTCCGTCTCGGGACACCTGGGGGACGAGCGCGCCTGGCAGCGCATCGGCCGGTGGATCCGGGCCGCGGGCGTACGGTCGGTGCTGCGCCATGGACGGCACGGGCTGATGGGCCACCTCTACCCGGGCATGTACGACGTGTCCACCGACCTGACCATGGTCCCCGGCAACCTGGGCGGCCACGTCGAGGTCCTGGAGTTCGACGACCTGCGGGTGCGGGTCGAGAAGGCCGGGGACGAGGAGGTCGAGGCCAAACTCGCCGAGGTCGGCGAGGTGTTCGAGCTGGCCGACTCCGTCGTCCAGGACGATCTGGCCTGGGCCGCGCGGGTGTCCGTCGGACTCGACCGGCTCGTCGAGGACTTCGACCTGGACTCTCTCGCGTACTACCACCGCGGCCTCGACGGCGAGATCCACGAGCGACTGGGTGCGGGCATGATCCTCGGCTCCTCCCTGCTGACCGCGCGTGGCGTGCCGACCTGCGGCGAGTACGAACTGCGCACCTCGCTCGCGATGCTGGTCGCGGACCGGCTGGGTGCCGGCGGCTCGTTCACCGAGCTGCAGGCGCTCAACTTCCGTGACGGCGTGGTGGAGATGGGTCACGACGGCCCGGGACACCTCGCCATCAGCGAGCGGAAGCCGCTGCTGAGGGGCCTGGGTGTCTACCACGGCAAGCGCGGCTGGGGTGTCTCGGTCGAGTTCGACGTCAAGCACGGCCCGGTCACCCTCGTAGGGCTCGGCCAGTCCCGCGACGGCCGCTACCGGCTGATCGCCTCCGAGGGCGAGGTCGTCGCAGGCCCGCTGCTCCGGATCGGCAACACCACCTCGCGGGTGGACTTCGGGACCGACCCGGGGGAGTGGACCGACGCCTGGAGCGCGAGCGGAGTCGGCCACCACTGGGCGCTGGCCACCGGCCGGCTGCTGCCCGAACTCCGGGCGCTGGCGGATCTCGGCGGTCTGGAACTGGTCGAAGTCACCGGCCGATGACCAGAGGCGGCCACACCATGAACCCACGGAACTTCACCTTCGCACCGCTGACCTGCACGACGGGCGACGACCACATCGTCGACGAGACCTCCTGCGGAACAGCGGAGCCGCAGGGCTGAGCGGTCAGGCGTCGAGGTCGTCGGCGAAGTGCCCGAACCCGCGCCGGTCCTGGTGGATGCCCCACAGAGACTCTGCGAGCGTGGCCGGGTCCTTCCTCGGGTGCCCGGAGATGATCGCGCCGGGGATGATGAGCTGCGCGACGTGGATATTGTCGTCGGCGAGGGTGTCGTGCAGCATCTGGCCATACGCTCTTTCGGCCGCGAAGGCGACCGAGGTGCCGGCGCGGTCGGGGTGGGGAACCGCGGCGGTGCCGCCGTTGACGAAGAGGATGGTGCCGCGACCGAGGGCGCGCATGCCGGGCAGTACCTGTTGCACGGCGGCGGCGGGGCCGTAGACGGAGAACTCGATCGGGCCCACGAGGTCGGAGGGAGTGGTCTCCAGGACCGGCCGCATGAAGTCCTTGTGCGGGACCGGGCTGTACTGCAGGACCTCGATCGGGCCCAGGGTCGCGGTCGCGGCGTCCAGGGCTGCCGCGAGGGCACTCGGATCGCGTACGTCGGCGGCGAAACCTCGCGCCGTCACGCCCTCGCCGACCAGGACGGCGGCGAGGGCGTCGGCCCGGCCCTGGTCGCGCGAGACGAGCGCTACGTCGAAACCCTCACGGCCGAAGTGCCGCGCGACGGCTGCTCCGAGGCCGGGGCCTGCACCGATGATGGCAAGCGTGGTCATGGTTTCCTCCATGGTGTGCGCCGATCGGGGGCAGCGGCGCCGGGGTGATGTCGGTGGCCACACTGCCGCATCAGGGGTGAAGCAGCGCCTTGACGGCGCGGTGCTCGTCCATGGCGCGGTAGCCCTCGGCCACCTGGTCGAGCGGGACAGCGAGGTCGAAGACCTTGCCGGGGTTGATACGGCCGTCGAGGGACCCGTTCGATCATGTCGGGCAGAATGCGGCGCACGGGGGCCGGGCACCGGCGCAGGCACTTTCGCGCCCGGTAGGTGCGCACGTAGAGGTCGTCGCCGTCACGGATGCCCCAGATCGGCGTCGCGGCGCGCAGGCCGGCGTCGCGTTGCAGGGGTGCGATCTGCAGCTCTGGATCAGCCCGTTCTCCAGCGCCTTGCGCAGGTGAAGTCGGCGGACCGCGTCCGACACTGCCCACTGACGCCTACAGCCTCGCGGTTCTTCCACACTCGCGTGTTCTTGCACCCTGGTGAGAGACGCGAAGGGCGCCCGCCGTGTCGGCGGGCGCCCTTCCCTGTCCCGGCTCGGAAGCGGGTCTGGTCTCAGCGCTGCGCGGGCCGGGAGGTGCCGCGGAGCCCCACCGCTGCGAGGACGGCTCCCAGCAGGCAGAGGATGCCGGTGACGGCCGCGGCGGTGTGCACACCGTTCATGAACGCCTGGCTGCTGCCCTCAGCCACGGCCGTCTTCAGCTGGTCGGACATGGAACCGGATACCGGGGCGATGCCCATGACCACGGCGTCCTTGGCGTCCGCCAGGCTGCCTGCGACGGTCGGGGGAACCCCGGCGTCGGTCAGCTCGCCGACGAGCGTGGAGCCGACCCGGCTGCTGATCAGCGAGACCAGCACCGACGTGCCGAGCGCGCCACCGACTTGCAGAGCGGTGGCCTGGAGGCCGCCGGCCACGCCGCCTTCCTCGACGGGGGCCTGGCCGACAACGGCGTCCGAGGAGGCGGACAGGACCATGCCGACGCCCAGGCCGAGAGCGATGAACGGCGGCCACATCGTGACGTATGACGAGCCGGTGTCCCAGGTCAGCATGGAGAAGGTCGCGGCGGCCTGGAGCAGCATGCCCAGCGGCATGGCGAGCCGGGAGCCGAAGCGGCCGGTCAGCGCCGCCCCCAGGGGGGATGCCGCCAACGAGGCGAGGCTGAGCGGCAGCGTGCGCACGCCGGCCTCCACGGGCGAGAAGCCGTGCACGTTCTGGAGGTAGAGCATCACGAAGAAGATCACGCCGAGCATCACGAAAAAGTTGAGCGCGGTGACGATCGTGCCGACGGTCAGCGCCCGGATGCGGAACAGGCGCATCGGCAGCAGAGGGTGTTCGACGCGGGTCTCGTACCAGCCGAATCCCCGCAGGATCAGCGCGTTCTGTCTCCGGGCAGACAAATGCTCCGCGGGCACAGAGACAGCCGTGCGCGCGGTGGGTCGCGTCCCGGTCGGGGGGACTGCGGGATCTAATCGGCCACGGGCGCGGGGTGCAGGTGCTGCGCCAGCGAATTCAAGGCGCCCACTGCCGAGCCGAGGGCGTCCATCTCACCGTCAGTGAGGGAATGCAGGGCGCGGGCGATGTGCGCGCCTTCGAGACGCCGGACCTCGGTCAGCTCCCGCCGGGCCCTGGACGTCGGGTACAGGTGCGCGATCCGCTTGTCGCCGGTGTCCTGACGGCGCTCCAGCAGCCCTTCCCGGGTGAGTTGGGAGACCAGAGCGCTGACATTGTTCGGCCGCATCAGCAGGGCATCGGCGGCCTCGCGCACGGTGCAGCCCTCCTGCTGGGAGACGAACCTGAGCAGTGCGAGCTGCCCCTCAGGCGGCTTGGGCCCCGGGAAATCCCGGGCGACCTGGCGGTCGAGGGCCCGGTTCAGTGCGGGCAGGCACGCCGCGAGCGCAGAGGCCACACGGTCGATGTCCTGAACGGACGCACGGGAATCGGGCATGGTGCATCAATAGGTCTGATGTCATAGGTATGTCAAAGCGGCTACCGCCCGGCAGTTGCCCGCGCACGCTCTTGCTGCGGGTCCACCCCTGTTGCTCCGGAGCGGCCGGGCGGCAACAGGTCCGGGGGCGGTTCGCCTCGTGCCGAGATCACCTCGTCTGTGTCCGGCCGTCACAGGGAAATCCATCAGAGGCTCAGTACGAGGGCGGCGGTCAGGCCGCCGAGAAGCAGAGCGAAAGCGGCTTCGCGCCAGCCGCCCTTCCCCCAGCGGAAGGGCCGGTCCAGGGCGAGCCGTCCGGGGCCGATGGCGGCGATGCCGAGCGCGACGACCGCGATGCACAGGTTGTACTCCATGCCGCCCTCTGAAGCCCACAGACCGTGTGCCGCGGTCACGGTCGCCGTGGCGTTGATCATCACACCGATCAGGGCAGCGGCTGCCAGTGGCGTGAACAGTCCCAGAGCCAGACCGAGGCCGCCCAGGAACTCGGATCCACCGCCGATGACGGCGTAGACCGTCCCCGGGTGGTATCCCAGCGCGGCGAACCCTTTGCCCGCGGCGGTAAGGCCGTCGCCACCGAACATACCGAAGAGCTTCTGGGCGCCGTGCCCTGCCATCAGCAGGCCGAACGTCATCCTGATAAGAAGCAGACCACAGTCGCCGGCGGACACTGCGGGCCGCGCCGAAGCGGAGGCAGCGGACTTGGGGGAGGCGCGAAGTTGCTCAGCGATGTACTTCACCGGGGGCTCGTCTCTGCTCCGAGGTCCCGCGGCGGTGCCGACTGACCACCGAGGAAACAGCAGGGCGGTTGTCTGGCCACCATGGCGCCTTCACAGGCATGCCATGCGTGGCGGACCGCGACGCAGCCGGAACAGGAAGACAGCAGGGCCACCGCCGGCGTTCTCGTGTCAGTCCGGTCAGGCCGCCGGTCGTTGTCGTGATGAACTAAGTGACATCGGCTTGTCGTCTTCCATCATCACCCCCTTTCGCTCCCCATGGCGAGCGGCGAGTCCAGGGGCGCCGGACACGGCGATGATCGGGGAGCCGGTGATCGCGGAAGCGGCGTAGCGTCTGTTGCGAAAAAGAATCTTGAGTCCCGCAGGTCCGGCTCCGGAGCACGCAGCCGCGCACAGCGGCGTACCTTCTGCGCCATGCCCGCTTTCGGTGTCCGGGGATGCTCCGTCCACCAGGAGCCGGCGGGCGATCTCGGCGACTCCTCGCACGGATGCCGCGTACAGCGCAGTGGTGCCGTCAGCGTTCGGGGCCGCCGGGTCGGCGCCGGCTCGGAGAAGCATCTTCACTCGCGCCGTCCGGCCCGAACATTGCGGCTGCGGCAAGGCACCTGGAGAGCTTCCTGCACCGTCGACGGTTCACAGGTGCCGAGGTCAACCGCCTGCCGGGTGGTGACGTCGCTGCCACGCGTCGAGGACTGTGTACCCGTTTCCTCCGCCCGCGCACATCAGACCCTTGTCGCGCACCGGAATGCGCGGTGCGCCGATGCGCCGCGGCCGTGGCAACGATCGGCAGAGGGACGCCGTCGGTCGAGACGGGTGGGTTCGAAGAGGCTGGACGCAACTGATGTGTTCTACACACCGATACGGTAGAAGTTCACATCAGTGTCAGAGTCAATTCCCTTCCTTCAGTCGGCGGGTGAGGTGCGGAATGCGGATCGGTGAACCCGGCTCAGCGCACCGGGTCGAGCGAGCGTTCGCTGCGCTCTTACGAGACGCAGGGGCTGCCGATGCCCGGGCGGACTGCCGGTGGTCACCGCGACTACGGCGACTGGGCGGTCGACCGGGTCGTCCGCAGTCAAGCGCTCTGCGCCGCAGGACTGCACAGCGAGAAGATCGCACAGGTGCTCCGTTGCGTCGGCAACCCGCCGCCCGGCGTGAGGGTTCAGTTCGCGTATAACTCTGTTGACCCTGGCGACATGACGGGTGGTTCTGCGCGGCGGTCATGCGCGAGCCGGCCCCGCCGCGCCCGGCCCTCGCCGGTCCGAATCCGACTCCACGAGAGGACAGCCGATGGATGTGGAGAAGCGTCTGCGGGACGAGAACCCGGGCGATGACTTCGGCCGTGGGACAGCCGCGGTGAGCAGACGGCGGTTCCTGGGATACGTCGTGGCGGGATCGACGCTCACCGTCGCCGCCCAGCTGGGCGAGGTGGTGCTGGCGCCGTCGCGGGCCGCCGCCGTGGTTCCCTCGGTGCCGGGGCCGTCCGAGATATACGACCTCAACGACATGCTGACCCACGCCGCACTGCCCACGTCGAATCTGATCACGATCCGGATCCATGCCGACGGCACGGCCTCCTTCGCCCTGCCTCGGGCGGAGGTCGGGCAGGGCATCACCACGTCCTCCGCGATGCTGATAGCCGAGGAGCTGGACCTGCCGCTGGAGAAGATATCGGTGACGCTGGCCGACGCCCGGCCGGAGCTGCTGTTCAACCAGCTCACCGGCGGCTCGAACACCACCGTCTCCACCTTCACCCCGATCCGGGTGGCCGCGGCCGTTGCACGGGGGCAGTTGCTGAAGGCCGCGGCGCTGGAGCTGGGTGAAGCGATCGGCACCCTTACGGCGAAGGCCGGCGTCATCACCTCTGGGACCGGGGCGAGCATCACGTACGGCGAACTGGCGGTGAAGGCGGCGGCCCTCGCGGACGCCCAGGTCGAGGTCACGCTCAAGGAACCCTCGCAGTTCAAGGTCATCGGAACGGCGCAGCGGCGCATCGACGCTCTGGCGGCGGTGACGGGCCGCAAGAAGTTCGCGATGGACGTGCAGGTGCCCGGCGCCCTGCCCACGATGGTGTGCAGGCCGCCGACGATCAACGGCACAGTCCGCTCGGTGGAGAACCTGGACGAGGTCCGGGCCATGCCGGGCATCACCGACGTCGCGCGGATCTCCACCGGCGTCGCCGTGCGCGGCCGCACGTTCGGGCAGTGCATCGATGGGGTCCGCGCCCTGAAGGTCACCTGGGGGCCCGGTACCGCCGAAGGTGCCTCCGACACGACCGTCCTCAAAGAACTGCGGACAGCGGAACTACCCCTTGTCGTGCCACCGCTGCCCCTCCTCACCAAGGCCGTCGACGCACGGTTCACCTTCCACTTCGCGAGCAACGGCGCCCTGGAGACCAACTGCGCCGTCGCAGACGTACGAGCGGACTCCGCCGTGATCTGGGCGAGCCTGAAGTCACCGATCGCCGCTCAGGAACAGATCGCTCTCCAGCTCGGTCTGCCGCCCACCGCCGTCACGGTCCATGTCACGGAGGGCGGCGGCTCGTTCGGTCGCAAACTCTTCCATGACGGCGCCCGTGAGGCCGCCGAGATCTCCCGGGCCATGGGCAAGCCGGTGAGGCTGATGTGGCACCGGACCGATGACTTCCGCCAAGGCCGCACGCATCCGATGTCCACCTCGCGGGTGCGGGCCACGTACGCGCTCGGCGAGGTCCTGACGTACGAGCAGCGGCACACGTCCGTGGCCACCGACTTCGGCCATGGCCTGGGCGAGATCATCACCTCCGAGGCGGCCCAACTGCCGGTCGGTGACCTGACGTTCTCCGAGACCATCTTCGCGCTGACGCAGCAGAGTCCGTACCACTTCGGGGTCACCACCCAGCTTCTCGCCGAGACCGACAAGCGCTTCAACACCGGCTCCATGCGCAACATCTACTCGCCCAACGTCCGCTGCGCGCAGGAGCTCGTCGTGGATGAACTGGCGAAGCGGATGGGCAAGGACGCCCACGCGTTCCGGCGTCAGTGCCTCAAGGACGAGCGGGCCAGGGCCGTCCTCGACAAGGTCGCAGAGGTGGGCCGGTGGGGCCGTTCCATGCCTGCCGGCACGGCGCAGGGGATCGCGGTGCACCCTGAATACCACGGTGTCGTCGCTGTCCTCGCCGAGATCGACTGCCGGCCGGAGACGACCGGGCGGAAGGTTCGCGACGCCTGCACCGGCCCTCGTGTCACCAAGGTCGTCTGCGCTGTCGACGTCGGCCTCGCCGTCAATCCGCGTGGCCTGGAGGCCCAGATGATGGGCGGCATCATCGACGGCATCGCCATCACTCTCACCGCGGGCCTCCACCTCCAGAACGGGCATTTCCTGGAGGGGAGTTGGGACAACTACTTCTACACCCGGCAGTGGAACACCCCGCCCGAGCTGGAGATCGTCGTCATGCCACCGACCACCGGCAAGCCGGGTGGTGCGGGGGAGCTCGCGGTCGCCGGCGCGATGGCGGCCGTGGCCTGCGCCTACGGCCGGGCCACGGGCACCATGCCCACGACCTTTCCCATCAACCACGGCGAGCCCCTCGGCTTCGAGCCGCTGCCCACGATCCCGCCGATCCCCGCCTCGCCGACCGACGGCCTCGACCGCACCTTCTAGACGACCAGGAGCTCCCGTGCCGCAACACACCTTCATCCTCAACGGCAAACCGGTGACCGTCGACATCGAGGACGACGTCCGGCTGCTCTGGGTGCTCCGCGACGTCCTGGGCGTCACCGGACCGAAGTACGGCTGTGGGCTCGGCGTCTGCCAGGCGTGCACCAGCCACATCAACGGCAAGGCGTTCAACCCCTGCAGCGTCCCGGTCAAGGATCTGGGCCCCGCCGACGAGGTGACCACCATCGAGGGCCTGCCCGCCACGGTCGACCGGGACCTGCACCCGATGCAGGAGGCATGGCTGGAGTACGACGTGGCGCAGTGCGGCTACTGCCAGCCCGGCCAGATCATGACCGCCGTGGCCAAGGTCCGGCGTGCCCGGGAGGAGAGACGCGAGATCGACGAAGCCGACCTCGACGAGATACGCAACATCTGCCGCTGCGGCACCTACAACCGCATCCGCGAGGCCATCACGGCAGGCGCGCAGAAGTTCTGAACCGGCTGCGGGACAGGAAGGGACACGAGAGACGGAGCGAGCGCAACGCGTGTCGCAAGGAGAGGCGACGGCGGGGGGCCGTTGCCCGGATCGTGAAGCCGGGCTCGCAGGGATACGCGCTGTCCCTCGGTGGCTACTCCCCGGTGCGCCCGTCCACCGACTCCCGGAGGAGGTCGGCATGCCCGTTGTGGCGCGCGTACTCCTCGATCAGATGGACCAGGATCCATCGCAGGCTGGGCGCGCGACCGTCGGGCCAGGTACGCCGGGCCAGTCGCTCCAGGCCGCCGTCGGCCAGGGCCTGCGTGACCAGCGTGCGGGAGCGGGCCACGGTGTCCTGCCAGAGCGTATGAAGCTGCTCGGGAGTGTCCTCGGCGGCTGAGTGCCAGTCCCAGTCGGGGTCGGCCTTCCAGTCCACCGTGTCCCACGGCGGCTCCGGGTCCCGCCCGTGCAGCCAACGGGAGCACCAGTAGTCCTCGACGAAAGCCAGGTGCTTGAGCATCCCGCCAAGGGTCAGCGATGACGCGCCGACGGTCGACCTGAGGCCGGCCGTGTCCAGTCCGGCGCACTTCCACGTCAGGGTCGCGCGGTGGAACTCCAGGAAACCCAGGAGGGTACCGGTCTCGTCGGCCGCAAGGGGAGGTTCCGGGCGACCCTGTTCGTCCATGTCGGGCATGGGCGGTGAGCCTACTGGCAGCGCCTGTGGCGGGCCAGGGACTTGGGTGCAGTCGGCCGGATCTGCAGCCACGGCCCGGGGCCGCCGCGGGAGAGGATACATAAGCAATTTAATTAAATTGGCGATACGTTTTCCTCATGATGCCGAGGAGCTCTGAGGACGACAGTCTCGACGTCGACGACTTCGCCACCGTCGTGGAGAAGTTCGCAGGGATCTTCATCCGACTTCCGTCGGTCGAGAAGCTGAGTTTCACGACGCTGTCGGTGCTGCACACGCTGGCGAACCGACGCCGATCCACGTCAGCGACGCCGTGCTCGACGACCTCACGTCGCGACTGCGTCTCATACGAGCTGCGGCAGCGGCGGCCGCATCCGCAACTGCGTGCGCCGGGAGGGCGGTCCCACACGGCGTGAGGTATTCCGGAATTATGCACTCGCAGCGGCTCCTGCACTCGCTCCACGTGACCCGGCGGCACTCGAAGGCCCTCGTGACGATGCCTTTCGCCCTGATCGCCGCCGTCACCGTGGTGGACGTCAGCGCACCGCCGGACGTTCACCTGGGTCCGTTTCTCGTGGCAGCGCCCGCTGTGACGTCGTCATTCGCGGGCCCCCGCATGACCGCCTTCGTGGGCGCGGTTGCCGTGCTGGCTCAGTCCGTGGTGGCCATCGCCCGCACCAGCATCAACGACCTCAATCACACCTACCAGATCATTGCCCTCTGTCTGATCTCTGCCTTTGTCACGTTGTTTGCCCATCTGAGGGAACGGCACGAGCAGGAGATGACGCAGCTCCGCTCGGTGGCGGAGACGGCACAGCACGTGCTGATGCAGCCCTTGCCCGGTCGCGTCGGTCCCCTGCGCATCGCCTCGGTCTACCTGGCCGCAGAGGCGGAGGCGCAGCTGGGCGGTGATCTTTACGCGCTCGCCCGCACCGCAGACGGCACCCGCGTGATCGTCGGCGATGCGCGCGGCAAGGGACTCGACGCGATCGGTGAAGCCGCCGGTGTACTGGGCGCATTCCGGGCTCTGGCACACAAGGAAGCACGGCTGCCCGACCTGGTGGGGCACCTGGAGGACGGGGTGACCGTGGACCGCAACTGCACGATCAAGGGGGCGGACGATTACAGTGCGGAAGCCTTTGTCACTGCGGCCGTGCTCGACATCCCCGATGCCGGTTGTGAACTTCGCCTTGTCAGCTGCGGTCACCCACCGCCGTTGCTGCTCCGTGCGGGCGAGGTGCTTTCCCTCGAAGTACGTGAGCCCGCTCCGCCTCTCGGGCTTGCGCAGTTGCTCGCCCCCGCATTCACCGCGGAGACGTTCGCCTTCGGCACCGGCGATGTCCTGCTCCTGTACACCGATGGCGTCATCGAGTCCCGTGACCGGTCAGGACGCTTCTACCCGCTGGTCGAGCGGGTTGCGTCCCGACGCGGGGACGGTGCGGAATCCCTGCTGGAGTACGTGCGTGCCGACCTCCTCCGGCACGCAGGCGGGTGCCTGGGTGACGATGCGGCCATGGTCGCAATCGAACGACTCCCGGATGCCGCATAGCGTCCCGGCGGTGGTCACGTCGACAGGGAACGCCCGAAGAGAAGGTCGAAACCCACCGGTAGCTGCAGCAGGACGCTGCGGGTGAGCACGGCGCCGACGTCCCACTTCGCGGTCTTCTCGGTGGCTCCCTCGATCCAGGCCGCGGTGGCGCGCACGAACCGTTCGGGGGAGAGGGGCTCGGCGGCCTGCAGCGGACTGAGGAGGATGAGGGCATAGGTCTCCGGGAAACGGGCGGCGAGCTCGGCCCGCTCCTCGCCCACCAGGTGCGCGCCCAGGAGCGCCGGCACGACGCGGGCTGCCCGTTCCGCTTCCTGCTGGGTTTCGTAGTTGCCGCGTTCCTGGACGCGGTCAAGGAACGCTTCCGTTCGCAGGGTCACCGCAGCTGTCCCCTTTTCGAAACGCGGAGGACGGGGCCGAGGGGGAGGGGGAGATCCGCTCCGTCCTCCGCTGCCTGTGCGGGCGGAATCCGGCTCAGCCGCTGATCTCCTTGCGCGCTGTCTCTCCACCAATCGTGATCTTGCGGGGCTCGGCGCGTCCGGCGATCGGCACGCGCAGGGTCGGAACTCCCGCGTCGTATTCGGTGAAACCTGTCAATGCGCTTCACCTGATTCCCGTTGTCACACGTCATCCAAACGATGACAAGCAAAATGTCGTCAAAAGGATGACAATGCCGCGACCGGGAGTCCTCAGTCGCGCAGCGTGACCGTGAAGCTGCGGCCGTACGCGTGGCGGGTGTGGACGTCGACGCGGGTTCCTCCGCGGACCGGGCTCACGCGTACCCCGTCGTCCGACGACACCTTCCGCAGCGACCTGCCCCGGAGCAGGACACTGACTGTGTCCCGGCCCATCGTCGGGTCGGACACGGCGACGGTGGTCGGGCCCCGGTACCCGCGGCTCTGCACGATCAGTGAGGCCGGTCCTTCGATGCGCAGGCCCGCGACCTCGTGCCGGCCGGGCGTGAACGTATGGGCCGCCCTCAGACCGAGACCGGTGTGGGATATGGCCTGCAGGTGCGGGGTGTTGGCCAGGACCTTCAGCGGACCGTTCGGGTACGACGCCAACTGCTTCCCGCCCGCGTTCGGCACCAACGCGTAGGCCATGCAAACGGGTTCCGCTCCGGGAGCCTGGTCGACCGTGATGCCGAGGACGGCGCGCGTGACGGCGATGTCCGGGTTCGAGGTGCGGACGACCCGGCGGCTGCGGGTGACCTCGTCCAGGGAGACCCGGACCTGCGGGGTGTCGAGGAAGACGTAGCCGACCGCAGTGCGTTGCGTGGTGTTGACGTAGCGCAGCCAGTGCAGGTCACCGGTGCCCGCGCCGGTCCACGGACGGCCGTCGCGGAGCATTCCGGTGAGAGAGACCTGGTCGCCCGGTGAGGCGGTGCGGGCATCGACGGTCGTGGTCACGGCCCGCCCGGCAGGATCGCCGACCCCCGCGGCAAGCACCACGATCTCCTCGTCGAGCAGGAACCACGATTTCGTCGCTGCCGCATTGCGGTAGACCACGAAATCCTCCGGCAGAAGGTGCTTGTCGCGGTCGGCGACATCGCTGGACTGCACCATGGCGGCCGCGGCGTACGCCCCCAGAACGGCGCCGCCGGAGAGCTGATCGGTGCCACGGGGGAAGTAGACGTACGTGTTCTGCGACTCGGACGACGAGGTGAAGTTCAGCGGGTGGCCGGGGTTGTCGTAGTACGGCTTCCCGTACAGGTCGGGGACGGTCCGCCGTTGCTCCACCGGCGCGGTGACGCCGGCGAGACCGTACGGCGAGACCGTGGCGAAGTAGTCGACGCCGTACGCCTGCGACTGGTCCTGCCCGGAGAGGTAGAGGTAGTACGCCCCGTCGCCCTGGAACCACGGCATGAGGTTCTCGCCGTTCATGTACTCGTACTTGCTGATCCGGTCCGAGCTGCGGGCGAGCGCGAAGGCGTAACCGGGCCTGCGGTGCACATTCCTGTCCATGGCGTTGAAGGCGACGCTGCGCGAGGCGGCATTGAGGTCCTCGGCCGGTACGGAGGCGTCGCCGATGATGTCGGCGTAACGCACGACGCTGACCGGGGAGACGAAGCGCCCCGGGTCGAGCGTGCCGCGCGAGGCCGACCGGATGTGCTTGACATAGCTCTTGAGAGCGGCGGCATCGGCGCCGCTCGCGAGCGAGGAGAGGTCGACCACGGCCTCGACGACCACGGCGACATCGGTGTAGCCGCTGTCCGTCCGTGACACCGCCCGCCCCTTGACGATCTCCATCATCCAGCCCTCGAAGATCAGCGGCGCGAAGCCGTTCTGCACCCAGCTCCGCACCGTCGGTACGAGTACCTCGCCGTGCGCGAAACCCGTACCGTCGAGGATCTTGAGGGTCTGTACGACGCGGGTCAGCAGGCCCTTTCCGTACGAGCCGGTGTAGGCGACGGAGGCGTGCTGGATGAAGGATCCGTCGGCGTAATCCCCGTCCGTGACACCGTGGTTGAGGTGGTACGGGTCGATGGTGGCGAATACCGTCAACTGGTCGGTGAGGGCCTTGCGGATGCGGGTCTCGTCGCCGAGGAGCGCGCCCTGAAGGATGCGGTTGGTCGTGATGTCGGCGAGGTTGGCGCCGGTGTGGAAGCGCGAATCGAGATTCACGTCGCCGCCGATGCCGTTGCGGAGGTAGGCGTCCATCGAGGCGACGTAGGTCTGTACGAGGTCGGGGCGGTAGGCCCGCACTTCGTCTGCCAGGAGCACGAGGGTCTTGCTGATGTACTGCGCGAGACCGATTTCCCAGTAGAACCAGTTGCCGTAGTACCCCTTGGACTGGTCGCCGTAGTAGTGGTCGTGCAGCCAGCCGAGGCCGTCGAGCACGCGGCGCTGCGCGAGGGTGTCGCCGTACAGGTCCGACGGAGTGCCGCCCGGGGGTGTGCAGGTGGCAAGAGCGATCTCGTACAGGTGCTGGAAGGCGGTGTTGAGGCCGGCCTCGTTACTGCCGAGGACCAGACCGGCGAACAGCTCGCCCGGGCCCGCCGCGTCCATCGCCTTGAGATTCGCCCGCGCCGCCTTCTCCACGGCGGCGAGCTTGGCAGCCGTCTCGGGGCGGGAGTTGGACTCGGTGGTCCCGGCGAAGACCGCGACCGTGTTGGCCAGCAGGCGGGTGCTGCCCGCGGCGACGTCGTCGGCGGCCGCCGGCCGGATGGGGATCACCGTCAGGAGACCGGCGGCCGACAGCGCGGCCAGAAGACGTCTGCGGGTGATCTCCATGTGGCGTCCTCCGCCCGTGGGTTGGCGATCCGGCGGGCGGAGTCAACCAGAAGGCCTGATCGGCGACAAGGGGACACGACCGTCTGCCGGCAACCGCTGTCCACGAGCGCCGGGCCGAAGGGAATGACCGGGCAGCGGCCGTACCCTTCGGTGCGGTGCTCCCGCCGATACGCTGCACCCGGAGTTCAAGAACCGGAGGAGTGCCGTTGAGTACCGAGACCGACGTCCTCGTGCTGGGGGGTGCCGGCGTGGACACCATCGTGTACGTCCCCCAGCTGCCTCTTCCGTACGCCGACAGCTACATGGTGCCTGCCATCGAAACGCGGGCGGGACAGACCGGCGACTTCGTGGCGCTCGGGGTACACGCTCTGGGGTTGCGCACGCATCACATCGACATGATCGGCGATGACGACGCGGGCAACCTGATCCGCGCGCTGCACCGCGACCGGGGCATCGCGCTCACCGAGGTCCCCCTGCCCGCAGGCACCAAGCGCGCGGTGAATCTCGTCGGCCCCGACGGGCGGCGGCTCTCGTTGTACGACAACAGCCGCTCCCAGGAGTCGGACCGGCTGCCCCCGGAAACGGTGGGCGCCCTCGCGGCGGTCAGCCGCCACGCCCATGTCTCCATCACCTATCCCTGCGCGTTCGCCCTGCCCACGCTGCGTGAGGCAGGTGTGACCGTCTCGACCGACCTGCACAACTGGGACGGCGCCGAGGCGTACCACGAAGCATTCGCCTATGAGGCCGACCTGGTCTTCCTGTCCACTGCCGCCCTGGTGGACCCGGAGAAGACCATGCGGCAGATCGCCGAACGCGGCCGAGCCCGAGCGGTCGTCGCCACAGCGGGAGCCGAGGGGGCGTATCAACTGCTCGACGGCGAGCTGACCCACATTCCGGCGGTCACACCGCCCGCGCCGGTGGTGGACTCCAACGGCGCCGGCGACGCGTTCGTGGCGGGGTATCTGTTCGGCCGGCTGTCAGGCGAGTCGCCACAGCGGTGCGGCCTCTACGGCGCGATCGCCGGAGCCCATGCCTGCACCGTGCCGGCGACAGGGACCGATCTCATCGGCCGGGCCGCACTCCTCTCCCTCGCCGCGGCGGAAGGAAGCCCGACCGGCTGACGCCATGACGCGCCGGTGGCTATTGCAGTTGACGGCCCGACAATGTGCGCGGTCTCCTGCTGCGATGACTGATCTACGCATCGAGCAGGTGACCGGCGATGCCGTGCTTCTTGACTGGCAGTACGTCCATAACGCGATCATCCCCACGGCCGCCCTGTCTCTCGACGAGGTACGTGAGCGCGTCGAACGCAACCGGCTGGAGGTTGCGTATCTGGGCGACGTCCTTGTCGGCTGCTCGACCCTGCGCCCGCCCACGGGCGAAGCACCGGTGGCCACGGTGATCGCCAGAGTGCTCCCGGCTCATCGGCGACAGGGGTTCGGCGGAGCACTCTACGCACGAGGGCTGTCGCAGGCGCGAAAGCTCGGAGCCGACGTCATTGAGACAGTGGTGCTGGAGTCGAATCCGGACGGGCTGCGGTTCGCGCAGGCGCACGGATTTGTCGAAGTCGAGAGATACCTGCTGCCGGGTGACAGCGTGCGCTTCATCGACTTGAGACTGGCCTGAGCCCGGCGCCGACCAACACCCGGCCCTCAGGACTCCGGGCCCGACGGCACGATCGGGAGCGGGCCCGTCGCTGACCCGCAGTCAGGTCGGCTACGGGTACAGGCGGACCGGGAACGCCCCTCCGCAAGCGGTACTGGCTGCCGAGCGAGGGCCGGCCGGAATGGTTGCCTCGCGCTCAGCGCCAAGGCGATCAAGACCATCGATGGGATCGGCATCGAGGTGGCAGTGGCCCGTATCCGGGCACGCGGAGTGAAAGTCTGAAGGCCAAGGCTTCGGGAGTTGGAGCGTCAGCCGCGCACTGCCAGTGCCACCCGGATGTGCAACCGGGAGAGTGTGGACGGACGTCCGCGCGGCCACCTGCCGAAGTTCCGGCTTTCGCGCGTACGTGTGCGGGAACAGGCACACGCCGTCTTCCTCCCGGGGGTGACCAAGTCGTCCTGGTGACAGCTGACCTGTCCTGCGCCATCGGCCCGCATCCCCTGGAACGGGGCGGCCGGCGGTGCGGGGCGGGTCTACGGACCTTCGGGGGCGGGGACCACGTGCATCGCCGCTTCCTCGGCCGAGGCTGCCGCGCCGTCGATGCCGATGTCGAACGCGATCATGTCTTTCTCGTCGTCTTCGTGAGCGCCCTCGTCGGGCGCGACGAGCCGACCGGCGCGCAGACCGCCGACCTCGTCGTCACGGACCTCGCCGTCGGTGTCCAGCACATCCCCGATCTCGTCTCCGTCGGGCACGAGGAGATCCGGCTCCTCCTCGCTGAGGCGCTGGTCGAGGGTTTCCCCTTCGTGCTGCTCGGCCGCCGTGACACCGTGGTGTTCCACGGCCCACGGCCGCTCGGGAGGCGAATAGCCTGCATCGAGCGGATCCGCACCGGCTCGGTCGTCGAGAGTGTCCTCCACGTCGAGCAGGCCGGCGTCGTCCTGCACCTCCGAGCCGTCCGGCTGGTAGACCTCGTCGCCCATCGTGGTGTCGATGTCCATGTCACCTCCAATGTCAGGAGTGAACCGTCGGGGCGACGTCCCATTCGCGTCATGCCCTCGTTCTCATCATGTGCGGTGTCGGCCGTCGGGACGAGCGGAGGCGCACCGGCGCCCGGCGTGGATGCGGTGGCCAGGGCCTTCGCCGGTGGCGCGGCGTGAGCAGCGGGGTGCGGTGCGTATCGGAGTGTCGCGCGAGTCGGTTCTCGTACCCGGACCGAGCTCGACCGGGGGCGGACGCCCGGTGCGTGGCGTGGCCCGGTCGGACGAGTGATCATCACTGCCCGAAGTGCGTACAGCCTCCATGAAGATCTCGCCGAGCGGCCACCGGCGGCCCGTGATACGGAGGGCGTAGGAGGTGACACATGACCGGCCAACCGCTCCGGGACCGGCTCGCACTCGGGACTGCGCTGGTGGGGCCGCTGCTGGTCGCGCTGGCACTCGTGCCGTTCCGTACGGACCTGTCGAGGACCAATGCCGCCCTCGTCCTCGTCGTGGTCGTCGTCGCGGTGGCCGCGTTCGGCAACCGGGTCGCGGGCGCGGTGGCGGCGCTGTCCGCCGCTGTCTGGTTCGACTTCTTCCTCACCCGGCCGTATCAGCGGTTCACCATCAATGGCAGCGACGACATCCATCGAGACGGCTGTGCTGCTCCTGATCGTCGGTCTGATCGTTTCGCAGCTGGCCGCCCGGGTACGGCGGCTCGAGGTGATCGCCGTGACCGATGCGGGCCATCTCGCCCGTATCCATGACACCGCCGAGCTGGCGCAGGGCACGACCTCCGCCGACGCAGTCGTCGCCCATGTGCGGGGTGAACTCGTGGAGCTGCTGCAGTTGCGGGGCTGCCGGTTCGAGTACGGAACCCTGCTGGGGCGGCCACCGCGGCTGGAGCAGGACGGCAGGGTGTCCGTCGGCCGCAGGCGCTGGGACGTCGAGCGCTGCGGGTGGCCCGAGGGCGAGATCGAGTTGCGGGCCAGTGGGCAGGGCCACTACGTCGGCAGGTACATGCTCGACCCCATGCCGGGAAGCGTACCGACGCTGCAGGCCCGCCTGGTGGCCGTGACGCTGGCCGACCAGGCGGGCGCCGCACTCGACACGGCGGGTCGGCCGGCGGCCGGCTGAGACGGCCCGGGCCGGCCGCCGCCGAACGGGGCGGACGGCCGGCCCGGTCAGCCGACGTGGATGCCGGGCCGGCGTGCCGGGTCCGGCTCCGCCCGGCGCAGCACCTCGCGGGTGACCGGCGCGACCTCGCCCTCGCCGAACACGAGGAAGCGCAGCAGATGGCTGACCGGATGGCCCTCGGTCCAGTTGAAGTAGGCGTGCGGGACCTCGCCGGTGCGGTTGCGCAGCTCCATCAGCACAGCGGCGATGGTGTTGGGCACCACCGCGCTCTCCATGCGCAGCCGGCGTACCCCGTGCTTCTCGTCTCCGTGCACGGCCACCGCGGCGGTGAAGTCCGAGGAGTCCTGGATGAAGTCCTTCAGGAAAGGACGCCGACAGCATGAGCGCGCGGCCGTTGGCCGCGCCGCCGCTCTTGAACTCGTCCTGCGGGATCAGGATCGTGGTGGCGAGGCTGGACAGCAGCAGGAAGCAACTCATGATCACGGCGGCGGTGGTGAGCAGCTTGCGGGTGCCGCGGATCCGGCCCGCGGGCTTCGCGTAGGTGTCCGTCGCGTCCCCGCGCACCTGGGGCATCACGGCGACACCGGTCTCGAATCCGGACATGCCCAGCGCGAGTTTCGGGAAGACGAGCAGCGCGACACCGATCATGGCCAGCGGTGAGGAGTGCTCGAGGGCCATGGCGTCCGTCCAGTCGCCGATCCTGACCGGGTGGGTGAGGATCTGCCAGGCGGAGGAGGCCAGGACGACGTTGAGGAACAGGTACGTCGCGACGAGCACGTACGACGAGGAGCGAGTATCCAGCACATCGTCACGCGCCTGACGGCCGGGGGCGAGCGCGACCGGCGGTTCTGAGGCCGCCGACGCGTCAGTATCCCGTCAGTGGACCCCCGATGACCGTCAGTATCGCGTCAAGGGAGGACGGATCCCCTGGTCACTGGGCATAGCGTCGCAGTCATGCCCCGGCCCGCCTCCCCGCACCAGGGCCCCATGACTCGCCCAGGCTCATCGAGGAGGAATCCATGGCAGGGCACGCAGCACGGTCTGCGTACTCATCGGCCGGTGCCGCGACCGGCCGCCGATGACACGGGTGCTGGTGGTGGAGGACGATCCCCAGCTCGTACGGGCTCTCGTGATCAACATGCAGGCGCGCGCATATGAAGTGGACACCGCGCCCGACGGGACGACCGCCCTCGGTCTCGCCGCCGAACGCCGGCCGGACGTGATCCTGCTCGACCTGGGGCTGCCCGACATGGACGGTGTCGAGGTGATCAGAGACGTACGCCGCTGGGCCCGGTTTCCGATCATTGTGCTCTCGGCCCGGCGCGGGTCCCAGGAGATGATCGTGGCGCTCGATGCCGGCGCCGACGACTACATCACCAAGCCATTCAGCATGGACGAGCTGCTGGCCCGGCTCCGGGCCGCCGTCCGCCGGACCGGATCAGCACCGCACCTGGGCGAGCGGGAGGCCGTTACGACCGCCGACTTCACCGTCGACCTGGTTGCCAGGAAAGCCGTCCGCGGCGACCGCGACGTGCGGCTGACCCCGACCGAATGGCATCTGCTGGAGTTCCTGATCAGCAACCCGGGGCGGCTCATCACCCAGCGGCAGCTGCTCGAGGAGGTCTGGGGCCTGACCTACAGCAACAAGACCAACTATCTGCGGGTCTACATGGCCCAGTTGAGGCGAAAACTCGAATCGGACCCCTCCCATCCCCGGTACCTGATCACGGAGCCGGGCATGGGGTACCGCTTCGAGCCCTAGGAATCGGGCGGGACACATGGGACGCGGGAAGCTTCGGATCTACCTCGGCGCCGCTCCGGGCGTGGGCAAGACCTACGCGATGCTCTCGGAGGGCCATCGGCGGGTCGAGCGCGGTACGGACTGCGTCGTCGCGTTCGTCGAGCACCACAGCAGGCCGCGCACCGAAGTGATGCTGCACGGACTGGAGCAGATGCCGCGCAAGGAGGTGGACTACCGCGGCGCCGTCTTCACCGAGATGGACGTCGACGCCGTCCTCGCCCGTCGGCCTGCCGTGGCCCTCGTCGACGAGCTGGCCCACACCAACATCCCGGGCTCGCGCAACGCCAAGCGCTGGCAGGACATCGAGGAGCTCCTCCAGGCCGGCATCGACGTCGTCTCGAACGTCAACATCCAGCATCTGGAGTCGCTGGGCGACGTCGTCGAGTCGATAACGGGAGTGCGGCAGCGCGAGACCGTCCCCGACGAATTCGTCCGGCACGCCGACCAGATCGAGCTGGTCGACATGTCACCCCAGGCGCTGCGCCGCAGGATGGCGCACGGCAACATCTACAAGGCCGACAAGGTCGACGCGGCACTCTCCAACTACTTCCGCCCCGGGAACCTCACCGCCCTGCGTGAGCTGGCGTTGCTGTGGACCGCGGACCGGGTCGACGAATACCTCCAGGAGTACCGGTCCGAACACCGGGTCTCGAAGATCTGGGGCTCGCGCGAACGCATCGTCGTCGGCCTCACCGGCGGCCCGGAGGGCCGCACCCTGATCCGCCGCGCGGCCCGGCTGGCGGAGAAGGGCGCGGGTGGCGAACTGATGGCCGTGTACATCGCCCGCAGCGACGGCCTCACCTCAGCGTCGCCGAAGGAACTCACCGTCCAGCGCACCCTTGTCGAGGACCTGGGCGGCACCTTCCACCACGTCATAGGGGAGAAGGTCCCGTCCGCGCTGCTGGAGTTCGCGCGCGGCGTCAACGCGACCCAGGTGGTTCTCGGGGTGTCCCGCCGCAAGCCCTGGCAGTACGTGTTCGGGCCCGGCGTCAGCGGTACGGTCGCCCGGGACTCCGGCCCCGACCTCGACGTGCACCTGGTCACCCACGACGCCATGGGCAAGGGCCGCGGACTGCCCATGACCAGGAGCAGCCGGCTCGGCCGCTCCCGGATCATCTGGGGCTGGCTGACCGGGGTGGCCGGACCGGCCCTGCTCACCGTTCTCCTCAACAGCCTCGCTCCCGAGGTGGGCCTGGCCAACGACATGCTGCTGTATCTGTCGCTGACAGTCAGCGCCGCACTGCTCGGCGGACTCCGGCCCGCGCTCGCCTCCGCGGTCTTCGGCTCCCTCCTGCTCAACTGGTACTTCACCCCGCCCGTCCACACCCTGACCGTCGCCGATCCGCAGAACATCGTGGCCATCGCGATCTTTGTCGGCGTGGCCGTCTCCGTCGCCTCCGTCGTGGACCTCGCGGCCCGCCGTACCCATCAGGCGGCCCGGTTGCGCGCCGAGTCCGAGATCCTCTCCTTCCTGGCGGGCAGCATCCTGCGGGGCGAAACGACGCTGGACGCCCTGCTGGAACGGGTCAGGGAGACGTTCTCGATGGAGTCCGTGGCGCTGCTGGAGCGGGAGAACGAGGTCGCCCCATGGACCTGTGCGGGCAGCGTCGGCCCGAGGCCGGTCGGTCGTCCCGAACAGGCCCATGTGGACATGCCCGTGGGCGACGACATGGCGCTCGCGCTCTCCGGCCGGGTGCTGCCCGCCGAGGACCGGAGGGTGCTGGCGGCGTTCGCCGCGCAGGCAGCTGTTGTCCTCGACCGCCAACGCCTCCAGGACGAAGCCCAGCGGGCCCGCGGACTGGCCGAGGGCAACCGCATCCGTACCGCCCTGCTCGCCGCCGTCAGCCACGACCTGCGGACCCCCCTCGCGGGCATCAAGGCATCCGTCACCTCGCTGCGCTCCGACGACGTCGAATGGTCGGAGCAGGACCGGGCCGAACTCCTCGAAGGCATCGAAGCGGGTGCCGACCGCCTGGATCACCTCGTCGGCAACCTCCTCGACATGTCGCGGCTGCAGACCGGCACCGTCACCCCGCTGATCCGCGAGATCGACCTCGACGAAGTGGTGCCGATGGCCCTGGTCGGAGTAGCCGAGGGCAGCGCGGCGCTCGACATCCCGGAGGATCTGCCGATGGTCGCCGTCGACAAGGGGCTCCTGGAACGGGCGGTCGCCAACGTCGTGGAGAACGCCGTCAAGTACAGCCCCGCGGGCAGACCGGTGCTGGTGTCGGCCAGCGCCATGGCCGACCGGGTGGAACTGCGGGTCGTGGACCTCGGCCCCGGGATACCGGACGAGGCCAAGGGCCGAGTCTTCGAGCCGTTCCAGCGCTACGGTGACGCCCCGCGCGGCGCGGGGGTGGGCCTCGGCCTCGCGGTGGCCCGGGGCTTCACCGAGGCGATGGGCGGCACGCTGACCGCCGAGGACACGCCCGGGGGCGGGCTCACCATGGTGCTGACGCTGCGAACGGCGTCGGAGCGGGTGGGAGAACGGCCGGACCTTCCGGCCACCTCGACCTCGTAGCCGCGGTGTTCCCCCGCCGTCCCGCCGGGAGCTGGTCGAGCGGGCCCACGGCACCACGAAGCTGTGGGTGAGCCTGTACCCCGACCGTCGCGTCGGCAGGCACCCTGGACAACGTCGTGCCCGCCGAGGCGACCGTTGTCGTCGACGTCCGTGTCGAGACAGCCGACGAGAAGGAGCGCATCGAATCCGCGTTCGCGGCTCTCGCCCCGCACCTCGACGGGGCGGAGATCTCGGTCCAGGGAGTCATCGGCCGGCCCCCGATGCCGGAGTCGGCCTCGGCCGAGCTCTTCGCGGTGGCGAAGCTGCTGCTTCCCGACCTCGAAGGCAAGGCGGTCGGCGGCGGAAGCGACGGCAACTTCACGGCCGCTCTTGGGGTGCCGACACTCGACGGCCTGGGAGCGGTCGGCGGCGGTGCGCACGCCGACCACGAATACCTGGTGATCGACGCCATGGCCGAGCGGGCGAACCTCGTCGCCGGCCTGGTGAACGCGATCCGGAGCTCGTAGGAGAGCGAGCCTTCCCGTTTGTGGGGCCCGGCAGTCACTGCCGGGCCCCACGTCATGCGTTCACCTCACCAGGTCCTGGCCGGACCGCCCCTCAGGGGAAGGACACCACCGTCGACGGAACGGTCGAGGTGCCGGACGTCGGCGAACCGGTGCTGTTGATCACGTGCTCGTACTGTCCCTGGCCGCCCAGGGACACCACCAGCAGATCGTGGAACTTCACCCCGGGCTTCACCGGGGCCTGGAAGCCGTGGTCCTGACGGATCGTCGGGTCCACATTGAAGTAGCAGTAGCTGCCCATGCCCCAGCCCTCGTGGTTGTTGACCGAGTCAGCGACCTTGTAGGCGGCGTACCCCTTGATGGTGCCGTTCTGGACGGCGGCCTGGTTCGGTACGTCATACGCCTTCTCGTTCTGGAAGAAGATCGTCCTGCCGTTTTCGCCGGTCCACTCCACGTCGTACTTGTTGAAGTGCTCGACGAAGAGGCCCGTGGCGAGGACGTCGTCACCGTTGACCCGGAGCCCGTAGTCGGCCCGGTTGGTCTCCCAGCCGACCCCGTCGCCGTGGTCCGCGCGCCAGATCCAGGTGTGGTCGACGATGGTGTCGTCATTGTTGATGACCATGCTGGTGGTGGCCTTGCCGGCGCCCGCGCCGCCGATCCGGATGAACACGTCCTGAACGGTGGTCGGATTCGCCGAGTGGTCGGCCGAGGCGCCCTCGGGGCCCACCTGGAGCAGCACCGAGGAGTTCTGCGGACCGGCGTCGATCAGGAGACCGGCGAGCTTCACACCGTCCACGTCGCCGACCTTGATCGCTGTCACGCCGTTGTCCGGGATGATCGTCGCGAGCCCCAGTCCGAGGACGACCGTGTTGGCCCGGTCGATGTTGATGGTCTGGTCCACGTGGTACACGCCGGGCGTGAACAGCAGGTGCAGGCCCTGCTGCACCGCGGCGTTGATGGTCTGAGCGGTGGCGCCGGGCTTGACGACGTAGAACTGGCTCAGCGGGATGGACTCGCCCTGCGGCGTACCGCTCCACGAGACGCCGCGTGCGTTGGTGCGCTTGGCCGGGACGAAGACCTTGTATTCGGAGCCGTCCAGGTAGAGGAACGGCTTCTCACGGGAGACCGGGGTGCTGTCGAGCGTGGTGTACGGAGGGTCGGGGAAGCTCTGCGCGGGTGCGCCCTCGACTCCGGAGAACGTCATGTTCCAGACGCCGTTGGTCCAGCCCCCGACCGAGCTGTCGCGGGTGTACCACTGCTGCTGGGAGTACGGGCCGACCTGGCCGTCGATCTCGCTGTCGGCGATGTAGCCGCCGCTGGCCCAGCCGTAGCCGTCAGGTGCCAGATTGAGCCCGCCCTTGACGTGCATCCGCCGGAACGGCGCGGCCTGAGACACGGCCCAACGGTCCGTACCGTTCACCGGGTTGAGTGCCAGATTCTCCGCCGAACGCCAGAAGTTCTGCGTGGCGTTCCCGTTGAACCAGCCGGCGTCGACAGTTACGTCACCGTTGAAGGTCGTGTCGTCCGGCTTGAGGCCGAGCCCAGCGATGGAGGTGTAGAAGCCGAGCTGCGCGTTGATGTTGTTGTACGTGCCCGGCTTGAACAGCAGCGCATAGCGGCCGCTGCCGAACTGCGCGGACTCCTGCTGCTTGAAGATCTCGTCGACCTTGGCCTGGATGCCGGGCGTCGACGGGTCGAAGACCAGTACATGGGGTCCGAGGTCGCCGCCGCCGGGAATCTGCGGGCCGCCCTGGTCGCCGGTGGTGCCGAACACCTGGAACTCCCAGAGCGAGTAGCCGTACGGGGTGGCCCGGGCGGTGCCGGTCAGCCGGACGTAGCGAGCGGTGCCGGAAACGTTCAGGGTCTCTGTGCCGCCGGGGCCGGTGGTGGTGGAGTAGGCGGTGGTCCACGTGTTGTTGTCCGTGGAGAACTCGATCCGGTAGCCGTTGGCGTAGGCCGCCTCCCACTTCAGCACGATCTGGGAGACCGAGGCGGAGGCGCCCAGATCGACCTTGATCCACTGCGGGTCGGAGAAGGCGCTGGACCATCGGGTGCCGTCGTTGCCGTCCACGGCGGAGGTGGCGGGGGTGCCGGCGTTCTCCTCGCTGGAGGACGTCACGGTTCTGCCCTGGGAGAGCAGCGACGGCGCCGCGCTCGCGGTGGCCGCGGGGACGAACGTCAACAGCGAGATGACGAGACCGGCGACGACGGCGAGCACACCGGTACGTCGTCTGTCCGATGAAAGGGCAGGCCTGCGGAGTACGGGGGGTGCGTCCATGGGGGTTTGTCTCCTGAGTCGTGGTGCGGGTGCACGACGCGCAGCCTGAGAGCGCTCTCAGGCTGCGGAAGATACTTCTCTCTTGATTCGGACACGTCAATAGGTGTGCAACAGGCGCTGAGTCAGGGCCTGTTGAGAACAAAAGTTGAACGAACGGTGTGCGCCGATGGCCACGCCGATTCGCCCTTACCGGCGGCGGCGCAGGAGAGCCGACGGGGTGTCGGCTTCAGGGGGTGTTGCCGGACGGCCGTGGCGACAGCCGGACCGTCCGCAGCGGCTCGCGCGGCGGGCGGGCCCGCCACTCGCGCGGGTAGCCGATCGACACCTCCTCGAACCGCACCCCGTCGTAATGGGTCACCCGCGGGATGTGCAGATGCCCGTAGATCACGGCCGCGGCACGGAAGCGGCGGTGCCAGTCCCGGGTGAGCTCCGTCCCGCACCACTGCGCGAATTCCGGGTACCGCAGCACGTCCGTCGGTTCACGCACCAGCGGGTAGTGGTTCACCAGGACCGTGCGGTGGTCCTCGGGGATGCCGGCCAGCCGCAGCTCGGTCTCCCGTACCCGCGCCCGGCACCAGTCGTCGCGCGTCGGATACGGGTCGGGGTGGAGGAAGTGCTCGTCGGCGCAGACGATCCCGGCCCTGTGGGCGAGGGCCAGGGACTCGTCCCGGGTGGTCGCGCCGGGGGCGAGGAACGTGTAGTCGTACAGCAGGAAGAGGGGTGCGACGGTCACCGGCCCGTCCGCGTCCTGCCATACCGGATAGGGGTCCTCGGGGGTGAGGACGCCCAGGCTTCGGCAGAGGTCCACCAGGTGGAGGTAGCGCGCCTCGCCCCGCAGCCGCACGGGGTCGCTCGGGTGGGTCCACAGCTCGTGGTTACCGGGGACCCAGACCACCTTCGCGAAACGCTCGCTGAGCAGGGTCAGTGCCCGCTCGATATCGGCGACCTTCTCGCCGACGTCACCTGCGACGATGAGCCAGTCGGCGTCGGTGCCGGGGCGCAGGGACGAGAGGATGTCACGGTTGTCGGCGTACGCGACGTGCAGGTCGCTGACGGCCAGCAGGTGTCCGTTCAGGGCAAGAACTCCTCGCTCCGTGGGCATCGCCCGGCACATCACTTTACCGGCATGCCGTGCGAGGCGGCCAATGGCCTTTCGGCGAACCGGTGTTCGGCCGGAGCGGGCGTTCGGGTGGGTCATGCGCTCTGCCGTCCCCGGCGGCCCATGCGTACCGGCGTAGCATGATCCCCATGCAACAGCGCACACTCGGCAGGACCGGACGGGACGTGTCCGTCGTCGGACAGGGCACCTGGCAGCTCGGCGGCGACTGGGGCGAGGTGCAGGAGGCGGACGCCTTCGGCGTCCTGGACGCGGCGGTCGAGTCGGGCGTCACCTTCTTCGACACGGCGGACGTGTACGGGGACGGCCGCAGCGAACAGCTCATCGGCCGCTATCTGAAGGGCCGCCCGGACGCCGGTGTGTTCGTCGCCACCAAGATGGGGCGGCGCGCCGACCAGATTCCCGAGAACTACGTCCTCGACAACTTCCGTGCCTGGAACGACCGCTCGCGGGCCAACCTCGGCGTCGACACGCTCGACCTCGTGCAGCTGCACTGCCCGCCCACCGTCGTCTACTCCTCGGACGAGGTCTACGACGCGCTCGACGCCCTCGTCGCCGAGCAGCGGATCGCCGCCTACGCGGTGAGCGTCGAGACGTGCGCCGAGGCGCTCACCGCCCTTGCCCGCCCCGGCGTCGCGAGCGTCCAGATCATCCTCAACCCGTTCCGTCTCAAGCCGCTCGACGAAGTGCTCCCGGCTGCCCGGGCGGCGGGTGTGGGCATCATCGCGCGGGTCCCGCTCGCCTCCGGACTGCTCTCCGGGAAGTACACCAAGGACACCGTCTTCGCCCCCGAGGACCACCGCTCGTACAACCGCCACGGCGAGGCCTTCGACCAGGGTGAGACCTTCTCCGGCATCGAGTACGGGACCGGGGTGGCCGCGGCCGCCGAGTTCGCCGAACTCGCACCGGAAGGCGCGACACCGGCCCAGACCGCGCTGCGCTGGATCATCCAGCAGCCCGGGGTCACCAGCGTCATCCCCGGCGCACGCTCCGTGGAGCAGGCCCGTGCCAACGCGGCGGCCGCAGCGCTGCCGCCGCTGCCGCAGAGCACCCTGGACGCGGTACGGGACCTCTACGACCGCCGGATCCGCGCGGAGATCCACCACCGCTGGTAGGCCGAAGGCGTGGCTGACCGGGGCCGGCCCGGTCAGCCGGTGAGATCGACCCGTACGGTCAGCAGGTTCGTGCCGACCGCCCGGACCGCGGCGCTGTTGAGGCGCGGCAACGTCTTGAGCCGTGCCCGGGCGTCGTCCTGCGGAACCAGGTGGGCGGTCCCGGCATGCCAGCGTCCCTTGATCCGGACCCTGACCCGCGGGTCGGCCTGGATGTTGCGTACGTACTGCGACTTCTCGCCGTACTCCGAGACCAGCCAGAACTCGTTGCCGACGCGACGTCCGCCGACCGGCGTCCGGCGGGGGAGTCCGGAGGTGCGTCCCGTGGTTTCCAGAAGTGTCTGATGCGGCAGCTGCCGGACCATCGGATTGCCGATCCGCCGCTGGAACGCTGTGACGGCCCGGAACTTCATCTCGTGATACCGCGACATGCGTGACTCTCCCCGTCGGTGCCGGTGACGCTCGCCGGAGGCCAATCTAGTCGAGAAGCCGGGCGGGGCACGGGAGCCGGTGGCGCCACGGGGTCAGCCCAGAGCCGTGCCACGCGCGACCAGCAGCGCAATGTCGGCCCCGGCCAGGCCGAGCGTGGCCAGGAAGGGCAGACGGCTGTCGGGGGAGGTGCCCAGAGGGAGGCACAGGACGACGGCCAGCGTCCCGGTCACCGCGAGACCGGTCCAGCCCATGGCGTCCGGCGGTCCGGGCGGGCCGAGAACGAGGACGCCCGAGGCCGCCAGCAGCGTGAGTGCCGCGACGGTACGGGACCGGCGCCGGCCCAGACGCTGGGGCAGGCCCCGGACGCCCGCGGCCAGGTCGGCATCGATGTCCGGGAGGACGTTGGTGAAGTGCGCACCCACCCCGAGGAGGGCGCCCGCGGCCACCACCCAGACGGCGGGCCAGGGGCGTCCCGGCAGCGCGAGGGTGAGGAAAGCGGGCAGAAGTCCGAAGGCCACCGCGTAGGGCAGCCATGACCACCGCGTCCGTTTCACGCCGAGGTTGTACGACCATGCGGCGGCCACCCCGATCAGATGTGCGGCGCCCGCCGCCGCGCCGTTCGCGAGGGACAGGGGAGCGCACAGTACGAGCGCAACACACGCCGCGGCCGCCACGGTACGCACATGCACCTCGCCCGCCACGAGTGGCTTGTCACGCCGGTGCGCCGCCGTGTCCCGCGCGAGGTCGATACGGTCGTTGCTCCAGCCGACGGAGAGCTGTCCGGTGAGCACGGCCAGGGCGACCAGGCAGCTGCCGAACGCGTCGCGCCCCGCCGCGACGGCCAGGGCGGTGATCAGGGCGGTCACGGCCAGCGCGGGGGCCGGGTGGGCCGACAGGAGGAGCGCCGCGGCACCACGGCCGAGGCCGGGGGCACCCACCCGCACTGCCGACCGAAAAGTCTGATTCATGATGTTCGATCAAAACATCTCTCCCGCACCTATGGTGACGGGATGACGCGCATCATCGCGATCCATGGTGTGCTCCCGCGGCACCGTTACGAGCAGTCCGAGATCACCGACGCCTTCGCCGACATGTGCCTGCCACCGGGCGCCGACCGCGGCGTGCTGGAACGCCTGCACCGGTCCGCCACCGTACGCGGCCGCCATCTGGCTCTGCCGCTGGAGCGGTACGCCGCGCTGAGTGGCTTCGGCGAGGCCAACGACGCGTTCATCGATGTCGCCCTGGAGCTCGGGGAACAGGCCGTACGCGGCGCCCTGGACCGGTCGGGCCTGGACCCGGGCGACATCGACCTGGTCATCTCCACCTCCGTCACCGGCATCGCCGCACCCTCCCTGGAGGCGCGGCTCGCCGGACGGATCGGGTTGCGGCCCGATGTGAAACGCGTACCGATCTTCGGGCTCGGCTGCGTGGCCGGGGCCGCCGGCCTCGCCCGGCTCCATGACTACCTCGAAGGCCACCCCGGTCAGGTCGCGCTGCTGCTCTCCGTCGAACTCTGTTCGCTGACCCTGCAACGTACCGACACATCCGTGCCGAACCTGGTGGCGGGCGCACTGTTCGGTGACGGCGCGGCTGCGGTCCTCGCGGTCGGCCGGGACCACCCGCACCGTCAGGAACAGCCCGGGCCCGTGGTGGTCGCGACCCGCAGCAGCCTCTACCCCGGCACCGAGCGCACGCTGGGCTGGGACATCGGCGACCAGGGTTTCCGGATCGTCCTCGGTGCCGACCTCCCGAATCTGGTACGCGAGACCCTGGGCGACGAGGTGGAGTCCTTCCTCGCCGACCACGACCTCAAGACGCAGGACGTGACGGCCTGGGTCTGTCACCCGGGCGGCCCCCAGGTACTCGAAGCCGTACGCGAGACACTGGACCTGCCCGCCCGTGCACTGGAACTGACCTGGCGCTCGCTGGCCGAGATCGGCAATCTGTCCTCCGCCTCCGTCCTGCATGTCCTCCGGGACACCCTGGCGCTGAGCGCACCACCGCCGGGAACGCCCGGGCTCCTCCTCGCGATGGGGCCCGGCTTCTGCACCGAACTCGTCCTGCTCCGCTGGTAGCCGCCCCGTGATCCCTTACACCGTCCTCGTCCTTCTGGTTGCCGTCGAGCGCCTCGCCGAACTCGTCACCGCCCGGCGCAACGCCGCCTGGAGCCGACGCCACGGCGCAGCGGAGTACGGGCAGGGCCACTACCCCGTCATGGTCGCCCTCCACACCGGCCTGCTGGCCGGCTGCCTGGGTGAGACCTGGCTCGGGGGCCGCCCCTTCCTGCCCGCACTCGGCTGGCCGATGCTCGCTCTGGCCCTGGGCGCTCAGGGTCTGCGCTGGTGGTGCATCACCGCGCTGGGGCCGCGCTGGAACACGCGCGTCATCGTGGTGCCGGACCTGCCGCTCGTCACCGCCGGACCGTACCGATGGCTGAGCCACCCCAACTACGTCGCCGTGATCGTCGAGGGCGTCGCCCTGCCACTCGTCCACACCAACTGGCTCACCGCGACCGCCTTCACCCTGCTCAACCTGCCGCTCCTCGCGACCCGCGTACGGTGCGAGAACTCCGCCCTGGCCGGGGCCGCCCCGGCGGCGCCGTGATCGACCTGCTGGTCGTCGGCGGCGGACCCGCCGGCCTCGCCACCGCGATCCACGCCGCCGAGGCCGGTCTCGAAGCAGTGGTCGCCGAACCGCGCCCCACCCCGATCGACAAGGCCTGCGGCGAGGGGCTCATGCCGGGCGCCGTGCGCGCCCTGGCCGGACTCGGCGTCAGCGTCGCCGGTCACCCGCTGCGCGGGATCCGCTACCTCGACGACCGCCACCGGGCAGAAGCCGTCTTCGCACCCGGCCCCGGTCGCGGTGTCCGCCGCACCGAACTGCACACCGCCCTGGCCCGTCGCGCCGCGGAACTCGGCGTGCGGGTGATCCCCGTGCGGTCGGGCAGCGTCCGGCAGAACGCCGACAGCGTGTGCGCGGCGGGCGTCACCGCCCGCTACCTGGCCGCCGCCGACGGCCTGCACTCACCGATCAGACGCCAGTTCGGCCTGGACCTGCCCGACCCGCACCCCCCGAGGTTCGGGCTGCGCCGCCACTTCGCGATCGAGCCCTGGACGGACTGCGTCGAGGTGCACTGGTCACCACGGGCCGAGGCCTATGTCACGCCGCTGGGCCCACGCCTGGTCGGCGTCGCCGTTCTGACCACGGAACGCGGCCCGTTCGACGGCCACTTGGCCCGCTTTCCCCTCCTGGCCCGTCATCTGCCCGCGAGCGCCACCACTCCGGTGCGCGGAGCAGGACCGCTGCGCCAGCGGGTCGGCGCCCGTGTGGCAGGGCGGGTCCTGCTGGTGGGGGACGCCGCCGGATACATCGATGCCCTGACCGGTGAAGGAGTCTCGCTGGCCCTCGCCGGAGCAGCTCAACTGGTGCGCTGCGTCCGGGACGACCGCCCGCAGGCGTACGAACTGGCGTGGCGCAAGGTCTCCCGGCGACACCGCCTGCTCACCGAATTGCTGCTCCGGGCCCGGCAGCACCCGCGACTGGCCCGCCGCATCGTCCCGACCGCGACCCGGCTCCCCGCGGCCTTCACCAGCCTGGTCAACCAGCTGGCCTGAGCGCGGCCCGGCCGTCTCCACGCCCACCGGGCAGCCCGTCGCGACGGGTTACGCCAGGGGCTGCGCGATCAGCGCTGGTGCCACCGGCCGGCGCCGCCGCGTCAACCAGCCGACCAACGTACAGACGGCACCCGCGAGGGCAAGAAGCACACCGAGCAACACGCCCAGTCCCAGCACCGGCGCGGTGGCGTCGTCGAGCACCCGGCCCCGCACGGCCGTCACGGGTACGGTCCCGGAATCCTCGCTCGCGAAGTAGCGCGAGTCGTTGGAGTTCGCACGGTGGTCGCCGAGAAGGAACATCCGCCCGGCCGGTACCTTCACGTCGTACGGTCCGTGCCCGCCGTCGACCTCTCCGTCCTTCAGATAGGGCTCCTTGAGAGGGGCCTCGTTGACGGTCAGGCGTGTGCCGTCGAAAACCACATGGTCGCCCCCCAGACCGATGATGCGCTTCAGCACCGGCCGGCCCTCGAACCGGTCCGGAACGCCGAAGAGCACCACATCGCCCCGCCGTACCTGCGCGCCGGACGCCTTCGCGATGACAATCCGGTCGCCCGGAGCGTAGGTGGGCTCCATCGACCCGCCGGAGGGGGTGACCGTCGTGTAGTCGCTGCGGACGGTCCAGAGCGCGCCCGCTGCCAGCACCACCCCCAGGACGGCAAGAACAGCCCCCGTGAGCAACAACCCACGCCCAGCGCGCCGCATCCGCTGATCTCCCCTCATTGACCCTCGCCCCACCCTTGTGGCTGCAGCGACACCGTAGAGGGTCCCTCGCGGCGGGACGGCAGAGGGACCGGGTGGAGAGGCGGCCGGGTCGGGATCCCCGTCACTCCAAGCCGGAGACCTGGAAAACCGTTCGGGCCGTTCGCCGGTCGATACGCTCTCCGAGCTGCCGCATTGCCGTCGCCCCGCAGAGCAGCGTCCCGCGCTCCACACTGGGGCGGGCGTCCTGGTCCAGCCGGTGCCACAGTGCCGGGTTGGCGATGAACACCCGTGGGTCGACCTCGACCCGGCAGCCATCGGCGTCGCGGAGCACCAGACATTGCGAGACGCCGTCGGACCAGCGGACGGAGACCAGCCGGTCCGTACGCACCGTACGGGCGCGCAGCAGGCCTCGCGAGGAGAACCACCCGACGCCCGCGCAGACCCGTGGTGGCGCCAGGACCACGCACAGCGCCGTGGCGAGGACCGACCACAGCAGGACGCGCAGCCAGGTGAGCCGGCCGGCGGCCGCGTCGACTGCCAGCAGGAGCCCCAGGAGCGAGGCGGCGCAGCCGACCGCGAAGCGCACGTCCCCGGCCCAGT
This sequence comes from Streptomyces sp. NPDC005181, assembly GCF_040608395.1. Taxonomy (NCBI): domain Bacteria; kingdom Bacillati; phylum Actinomycetota; class Actinomycetes; order Kitasatosporales; family Streptomycetaceae; genus Streptomyces; species Streptomyces sp. NPDC005181. Next base: position 32,115 of record NZ_JBEXID010000027.1, on the reverse strand, counting down.
CCTCGTCGTGCGCCGTCATGCCCGGGGGAGGCAGGGCGCGGCCGCGACGGCCGGAGTGGGCGTCGGGCACTGTGCGGGTGATGCGTCGTTCCATGGCGCTGAGGCTAAGGAAGGCGAGTCGGCCGGTCGTCGTGTCTTGACGGAGTGCTGACGCCAGGGCCGCATGTCCTGACGCATGCCTGACGGGCTCCCCGGCAGCCGGCGTCAAGAGCGCGTGAAGACCCAGCCGGTCGGCGCCAAAGGCGCGCCAGGATCGAGCGCAACCGGCCAGGGGTGGGTGCAACCTGATCGGACCTGTACAGAAGGAGCCTGTTTCACGTCCGCTGTGTCGACCGAGGCCGCCCCGAGCGGTGCACGGCCCGGCGCCGAGGAACCTTCCGATAGCGGCGCGCAGCACAAACTCACCGCCGTCACCGGGCTTGCCGCGCTCTCGCTCGACGCGATGGCCTCGGTGGCGTACGGCCCCGAGGCCATCGTCCTGGTCCTCGCCGCCGCCGGGGCGCACGGGCTCGGCTTCACCCTCCCGGTCACGGTCGCGATCGCCGTACTCCTGGCGGTGCTGGTCGCCTCGTACCGTCAGGTGATCGCCGCCTTCCCGGACGGCGGTGGCAGCTATGCGGTTGCCAAGGCCCATCTGGGTGCCCGCACGAGCCTGGTCGCGGCCGCCTCCCTGGTCCTGGGCTACGTACTCAACGTCGCCGTCGCGGTGACCGCCGGGGTGGCAGCGCTCACCTCCGCCTTCCCCGAGCTGTACGGCGACCGGGTGTGGCTGTGCCTCCTCGTCCTCGTCCTTGTCACGGGGGTGAACCTGCGCGGGATCGTCGTCTCGGCGCGCGCGTTCGTCGTGCCGACCGTCGTCTTCGTCGGCTCGGTTGAAGGCGGCGCGGGAGGATGCGCTCGATCGCGGTGAGCCCGTCCATGCCCGGCATACGCAGGTCCATGAGCACGACGTCCGGCCGGCTCCGCTCGACCGCCGCTGTGCCGGCCGCGCCGTCGTGCGCCTCGCCGACGACCGGTCGCCATCTCGATGTAACGATGGATGTCCGGTGCGTACGCAGATGAGGGCGCCGGCCTCGGCCGCGCGTGACGACGGCGGCCGGGCGTGACGACGGCGGCCCCGTCCGCCGATCGCGTCCGCGCCCGACGGCCGGGATGCCTGGCGCGCCCTCTCAGCGCATCTGACGCCGGACCAGCTCGTGGAGCCGGCCGCTCGTGTCCGCGAGAAGTTCGGCGGGCGGTCCCTGTTGGACGATGCGGCCGTCCGACATGACGATCACCCGGTCGGCGTCCAGGACCGTGGAGAGCCGATGGGCGATCACGATGCGCGTGGCGTTCAGCGAGCGGGTGCTTTCGATCACGATGCGCTGGGTCTCGTTGTCGAGCGCACTGGTGGCCTCGTCGAAGAACAGGATGCGCGGACGCCGCACCAGCGCCTGAGCGATCATCAGGCGCTGGCGCTGGCCGCCGGAGACGGAGCCGCCACCGGCGATCATGGTGTGCAGGCCCATCGGCATACGCTTGATGTCCTCGGCCAGTCCTGCCATCTCGGCGGCCTCCCACGCCTCTTCCTGGGTGAAGACCTCGGCGCCGCAGATGCAGTCCAGGATCGATCCGGTGAAGGGCTGGGCGTTCTGCAGGACGACCCCGCAGCTGCGGCGCACGGCCGCCTGGTCGAGGGCGGCCAGGTCCTGGCCGTCGTAGAGCACACTGCCCGACACCGGCCTGTCGAAGCCGATGAGCAGCCTCAGCAGCGTCGACTTGCCGCAGCCGCTGGGGCCGACGATCGCCACGAACTCGCCGGGGCGCACCTGCAGGGACACGTCGTCGAGGACCAGCGGACCGTCATCGGTGTAGCGGAAGGAAAGATTCCGCGCCTCGATCTCCCCGGACAGGACGCCCGGCTGGGTGCTGGCCCCGCGCACCTCGGGGGCCTCGTCGAGCACCGGCTTGATCTGCTCGAACATGGGCAGCACGGCCGCAGCGGAGACGAACGCACCCGTGAGCTGGGTGATCGACGTCAGCAGCATGGTCACCGACGTGCTGAAGGTCAAGAACGCCCCGGCCGACATCGTCCCGCGAGCCGGACCCGCCAGCAGAACGAACATGACCAGTGAACACAGCGGCAGATACACGGCGTTGAGGACAGCCGTCAGATTCTTGATCCGTCCCGCACGTTGCTGCAGCTCGCGGCTGCGGGCGAACTCCCGGGCCCACGACGCGTACGCAAAGCTCTCCGCCGCGGCGACCCGAAGTTTGGGCAGTCCGCGCAGCGTCTGGAACGCCTGGTTGTTGAGCTTGTTGCCGAGCTCGACCAGTCGGCGCTGCCACCGCAGTTCCCACATCCCCATGGTGAGGAACACCGCGGCTATGACGATCAGCATCGCGATCGCCGTCAACGCCAGCGGGACGCTGAAACAGAACAGGAGGACGAGGTTCATCGCCCCGACCGTGCCCGCCTGCACAGCGACCGGACCGATGCCGGACAGCACCCGGCGGATGGCGCTGATGCCCATCGCCGCGCTCGCCAGCTCTCCCGTGGAACGCTCGGTGAAGAACTTGGTCGGCAGCCGCAACAGCCGGTCCCACACCGCGGGTTGGAGGGTGCTCTCGATGCGTCCCTCCATGCGCAGGATGGTGAGATTCTGCATCAGCATGAAGGCGGCCGAGACGATGCTCGTGACGATGACGGCCAGCGAGACCTGCACGATGAGGCTGTTCTCGGCGTTGGGCACGTAGACGCCGAGGACCTGTCCCGTCGCGATCGGCACCAGCGCGCCGAGGGCGACCGTCACCACTCCCGCCAGCGCCAGGTTGCGCACGTCGGCCCGGGTACCGCGCAGACTGAAGCGCAGCAGCTGCCACTTGCTCATGGGCCGCTCCGGCAGCGGACGGTAGAACATGACCGCGCGCTGTTCGAACTCCTCCGCATTGGCTGCTCCGACGCGGGTGCGCCTGCCGGTCACCGGGTTCACCGCGTCGTACCCGCCGCGGTGCCACAGCAGGGCGACCGGCGCTCCGCTCGCGACCCGGTGGCCCACCAGGGGCCCGGTGTTCTCCCGCCACCAGCGGCGGTCGAGCCGGACCGGGCGCGTACGGATCCGCGAGCCGACCGCGACACGCTCGACCGGATCGATCCGGTCGCTCACCACACCGCTCATCGACGCCTCCGAGAGCGTGATCCCGGCCGCCTCGGCCACGAGCCGGCAAGCGGCGTACGTCGCGTCGTCGCTTGCGCCGGCCGCACGCGAAGCGGCTCTCCGGGAACGCCCGATGGAGGAGAGCAGCGTCCGGTCGGCCTCGTCGCGGACGGCTTCGCCCGCCTTGATGCCGGCAGCCGTGCGGTCCTCGTGCGCGAGCTCCAGCCGTTCGATCCAGCGGTCCAGCGCGGACAGCAGGCGGTACTGCTGGTTCACCATGGCCTGCCACATTGCGCCGTCGACGAGCAGATCGCCCGCCGCCTCCGCGCTGTACGCGGCGCCGTACTGCATGCTGCCGGGGGATACGGGCAGCCACAGGATGTCGTCGTCGGCCACTGTCTCGTCGACTGTCGTCCGGCCGTCCAGCGGTGCTTCGAAGAGCACCCGCCGACTGCGCCCGACGCCGAGTGCCACGGCGTGCTCCAAGAGGCTCAGAGCCGTGTCCCCGGTGTCGTACCAACTGCGGTACTGACCGTCGTACGCCGCGGCATCCGCGTACTCCGGCCGGTACAGCTCACGCAGCGGGATGCGGCGCAGCACGCACTCCTGCAGGGGCCTGCCGATCAGCGTGTGCCGCGGTCCCCCGACGGGTCCCAGCAGCAGCGTCCCTGGTTCCAGCCGGCCGAGGAAATGCCAGTGGCCCTGTTCCGCCGCGTCGACCGCGAACAGGTCCAGGGCGCCGCCCACGACGAGCCACAGTACCTGTGGCCCCTCCAGCGAAAGCCTGCGCAGACCCTGGCAGTCGACCTGTTCGCCGAGCCCTCCCAGGGCGCCGATGACGGGGTCGTGCTCTGCGGCGGACGAGTCCGGGCCCGTGCCCGCGAGAGGGTGAACGGATGCCACCTCAGTGCTCCTTGACCAGCTCGGCGTACGGACCTCCGGCAGCGACCAGGTCCTCGTGCCGGCCCCGTTCCACTACGGAGCCGTGGTCGAGGACCACGATCTCGTCGCTGTCACGGACCGTGCTCAGCCGGTGCGCGATCACGACACAGGCGCAGCCGCGCCGCCGTAGATTGTCGATGATGATCTGCTCGGTCTCCGCGTCCAGGGCGCTGGTCACCTCGTCGAGAACGAGGATGCTCGGCCGCCGAACGAGCGCCCGGGCGATCTCCAGACGCTGCCGCTGCCCTCCGGAGAAGTTGCGGCCGTCCTGCTCCACCCGACTGTGAATTCCGCCGGGGCGCCGGGCGACGACCTCGTACAGGGCGGCGTCCTCCAGGGCGGCGACGACGGCGTCGTCCGAGACCGACGGGTCCCACAGCGCCACATTGTCCCGCACGGTGCCCTCGAAGAGGAAGATGTCCTGGTCGACGAAGGAGACCGAGGCGGCCAGCGCACTGCGGGAAATGTCCTCCAGACGTTGTCCGTCCACCCGGATCGTGCCCTCCCACGGGCTGTAGAGCCCCGAGATCAGCCGGGAGACCGTCGACTTGCCGCTGCCGGAGCCACCGACCAGCGCCACCTGCTGTCCCGGCCCCACGGACAGCGAGAAGCCGGTGAGCAGCGGTTTGTCGAGCGGGCTGTAGCCGAAGGTGATGTCTTCCAGCGTCACATGGCCCTTGAGCCTGCGCGTGCTCGCGACCGGTTCGCGGCGCGAGTACAGCGAGTCGACCGGGAAGTTCTCGACGTCCTTGAGGCGGGCCACATCGGCGGCGAAGTCCTGCACCCGGCCCGCCACCGAGTTGAGCCGCGCGACCGGAGCGGTGAACCGGGTCACCAGCGCCTGGAATGCGACGAGCAGACCGATCGAAAGGTGGCCGTCGACGGCACGCAGCCCTCCGATCCACAGAATCAGGGCGCTGTTGAGCGTCGCGAGCGCGGGGGCGACGACACCCAGCCAGGCGCTCGGCACACCGAGGCGCTGCTGCTCCTCCAGTGTGGTCGCGTGCTGCCCCACCCAGCGGCGGAAGTATCCGTTCTCGCCGCCGGTGGCCTTCATCGTCTCGATCAACTGCAGCCCGGTGTACGAGGTGTTGGTCAGCCTGGCGCTGTCGGCCCGCAACTTCTGGGCGCCGGTGGCCCGCAGACGCACGACGATGCGCATCGCCACCACGTTGAGCAGCGCGAGCCCCACGCCGATGACCGTCAACTGCGGGTCGTACGTCCACAGCAGGACTGCATAGAGCAGTACGACGACTCCGTCCACGCCGACGGCCGTGAGGTCGCGGGCCAGGGTCTCGGCGACGACGTCGTTGGACTGCAGACGCTGGACGAGATCGGCCGGGCTGCGCTGGGCGAAGAAGGTGACCGGCAGCCTGAGCAGATGTCGGAAGAAGCGGGCACTGCTGAGCGTGGAGGAGATGATGCGACCGCGCAGCAGGTTCGCCTGCTGCAGCCAGGTCAGCACGACGGTGAGCGCCACCATGGTGCCCATCGCCGCGAACAGGACACCCAGCAAAGAGGTCTGATCACCGATCAGGAACATATCGATGTACGCACGGCTCAGTGCCGGCAGCGTCGCGCCGACGGCCACGAGCAGCAGGCTGGCGAGCAGCGCGGCCAGCATCGTGCCCGAGGTGCCGCGCAGCCGCGCCGGCAGGGCGCCCATGATCCCGGGCTTCCTGCCTCCGCGGCGGAACCCGTCCCCGGGCTCGAAGACCAGGACGACGCCGGTGAAGCTGGTGTCGAAATCCTCGGCCGTCACGAAACGACGGCCCTTGTCCGGGTCGTTGATGTGCACGCCACGCCGGCCGAAGCGGCGGCCCATGCCGTCGTACACGACGTAGTGATTGAACTCCCAGAAGAGGATGGCCGGTGCCTGCACCTCCGCGAGGGCCGCAGGTTCCATCTGCATGCCCTTTGCCTGCAGTCCGTAACTGCGCGCCGCCTTCAGCACGTTGCTGGCCCGGGATCCGTCGCGCGAGACGCCGCAGGCGATGCGCAGCTCCTCCAGCGGAACATGGCGGCCGTAGTGACCCAGCACCATGGCCAGCGAGGCGGCACCGCACTCCAGTGCTTCCATCTGGAGAACGGTGGGGCTGCGTACGGTTCTGGCCTTCTTGCCCTTCGGCGCCGGTCGTGGACCCGAACGGCGCCTGCTGCCCGCTGCGTTGTCCGGGCGGTGCCGGCCGCGGCCGGGAGGCGGGAGCTGCGGTGCGGAGGCAGAGGCATGCGGTGCGGTCACGGGAGCAGCCAATCGATCGGACGCTGGTCGGCCAGGTGGATGGCGCCGGTGGCCAGGGTCATGGAGTCGATCGCGTACGGAGGACCCTGGGCCGACGACCACCGGTAGCCGGACTCCGTGGCGGACGACCGGTCGAGCCGCACCAGGACCGCCACCGGCCTGCCGTGCTGCGAGAACTGCTCGCCCAGCTGGCCGTCGCCGAGAAAGCCGCTGATCTGTCGGGGCGTCTGGGACGTCCTGCCGACTGCGGTCACATGACCGCGCAGTACGCCGTACTTCTGGGCCGGCACCGACTGGGCGGTGAGATCCACGGAGGCGCCCACCGGAATGGACGGCCCGCTGTCGCCCGGCACATAGAGCATCACCATCAGGGGATCGTCGGCGCCACGGGTCTTCTCCACACTCGCCACATCCGCACCGGTGGTGACCACCGCGCCGATCGTGGCAGTCAGAGCTGTCACCCGCCCCGCGGCGATCGTGCGGACGACCCGGTCGCCCTGCTCGGTGCGGACCTTGAGCAGCGGCGCGTCGGCGGGCAGGGTCTCGCCTTCCTCGGCGAGCACGGCGGTGACTTGGCCCGCGACCGGGCTCTGCAGGACGTAACTGCCCTGTGCGTGCGTAATGATGCCGGGCGCCCGGAGCGTGGAGGAGACGGATCCGGTCACCGCCCAGAAGCCCGCGGCGGCCATGACGAGCACAGTGATGCCGAGGGCGAGCCGGCCTTGCGGGCGCGCAAAACGTACCGGCAGGTCGAGTTCCTCCGGCGACTGCAGCTTGGAAAGGGCCTGTTGGCGGAACTGCACGGAACTCTTCCCTTGCTGTCAGGTGTGAGCAGTGAGCCCCGGAACCGTGAGGTTCCGGGGCTCACGCGCCGTCTCAGAGACCGGCGATGAGACCGGTGGCCAGGCCGCTGACGGCACCGGTGTTCACGCCGGTGGTCGAGGTGGCGAGACCGGTGACCGAGCCCACGACGCCGGAGACCGGGGCCACGGCGTCGACGGTGCCCGTGACGTTGCCGAGCAGGCCGCCGACGAGACCGCCGGACACGTTGTCGAGGTCGTTGTCGGAAATCTCGAGGGTCTCGACCTGGGGGGTGTGGTTCATGATGGTGGCTGCCTTTCAGCTTGACAATTCAGCGGTAACCCCTTGGTGTGGCTGCCGCATTGGCCAGGATCAAAGCACGTTGACGCCATGCGCAGCTAATCGAACCGGGGCTGATCAGGGGTTCTTCATGCAATGAATTAGCGCTGCGTGCAGATGTGTTCATGAGTCGACGGCGGCTTCTTCACAAGCTTCACTGTCTGAATTCCCTTTGTCTAAAAGTCCATTTACTTCAACTGGGACACTCCTGTTCAAAGCCCCCCTGCGGCTGGTCCGGACCAAGGTGTCCAGGTGTGCGGGGGTGACCGGTCTGGGCATGAGGTGTGCAGGTTTACGGAAGGTGCGCGGAGAGACGAATCAGCAGGTAGGAGCGCTGCTTCGGGTGCTTCCCGATCGATGCGGGGTGGTACGACCGCATTCGGTGTGCCCTCGGTGCCGCGTCACCCGGCGCGTCCCTGCCCCCGTACGTCGCGAGAAGTCCGGCGTCGCGCCGTATCCGACGGTCTGGCGCGGCCGGAGCACTCCGGGTCGTCCGGACGTCCCTGCCGCAACCGGGAAGGGCGACAGCCTCCTGAGCCGGCGGCGCGACCGCGCTCCTCCTCGTGGTGGCGGCCCGGACCCACCACCGCCCCACAGGGCGTTGATTCACCAGGTGTCGATGAACGGGCGGCGCTTGCCCGCGTCCCAGGCCTCCCGAGCCGACCACCCGTCCAGTGCCGAAAGGATCCAGGACCTGGACTGCGCCGGGTCGATCACCGCGTCGATCTCGAGCGCCGCCGCGGCATTGACCGCCTTGCCGTGCTCGTACAGCTCGGCGACCCGCGCCTCGAACGCCAGCTCCCGCTCCGCCGGGTCCTCGATCGCGGCCAGTTCCTTGCGATAGCCGAGCCGTACGGCACCCTCCAGGCCCATGCCGCCCAGCTCGCCGCTCGGCCACGCCACCGTGGCCAGCGGCGCGCGCGTGGAGCCGCCCATCATGGCCATCGCGCCGAGACCGTAGGCCTTGCGCAGAATCAGACAGACCAGCGGTACGCGGAGGTTCGCTCCGGTCACGAAGAGCCGGGAGAAGTGCCGGACGGTCGCGGTCCGTTCGGCAGCGGGGCCGACCATGAAACCGGGTGTGTCGCAGAGCGAGACCACGGGCAGGGCGAAGGCGTCGCACAGTTGGAGGAACCTGGCCGCCTTGTCGGCCCCCTCACGGTCGATCGCGCCGCCCAGATGCTCCGGGTTGTTGGCGATCAGACCCATCGGCCGGCCCTCGATCCGGACCAGCGCCGTGATGATGCCGGTGCCGAACCCGGACCGCAGTTCCAGCACCGAGCCGGTGTCCGCCACCCCGTCCACCGCGGCCCGCACACCGTACGCGCGCCGCCGGTTCTCCGGCACGGTGTGACGCAGGATGCGCGGGTCCGGGGCCTCCCAATCGCTCTGCGGGGACCAGCCAGTCGTACGCGGCCTGCGCCGTGAACTCGCTCGGCCCACCGCGGAAGAGCAGCTCCGCCGCCGTGAACTCCGGATCGGCGGCCGTCGACGCCACGTGGGGGACCGCGATGCAGCGCATGCCCGCCGCATGCGCCGCCGCCGCTCCCGGCGCCGCGTCCTCCAGCACCACACAGTCGCCGGGCGCGGCGCCCAGCCGTCGCGCGGCCTACAGGAAGACATCCGGCTCCGGTTTCCCGTGCGTCACCTCGTCGGCGGAGACGTACGCCGTGAGGTACGCGCCGAGTCCCGTGTCCGCGAGCACGGCCTCGATCGCTGCCCGCGACGAACTCGACGCCACGACCATGGCAATGCCCTCCTGATGCAGCCGCTCGACGAACTTCCGCATTTCGGGGAACACCTCGGTCGAGGAACGCGCCAGCTCCAGACAGACGGCGTCCTGGGCAGCCAGCAGTTCGTCGACGGACGCCTCGATCCCGTACTCGGCCCGCAGCGCCGTCAGTGTCTCGCGGGTGCTGATACCGATGAACCGGGTGTGGTGCTCCCAGGTGAAGCCCGGTGCGCCGTACCGGGCGAGGACCCGGCGCCCCGCCTCGTAATAGTTCGGCTCGCTGTCCACGAGGGTGCCGTCGAGATCGAAGACCACCGAGGGGACCGAGGTACGCCGAGTACTCATGGCACCCAGCATGGCAAGCCGGTGATCAGCCCGTCGGGCCGGCCGCGGCCCGGCCCACCGATTCGACCAGCGGCAGCAATCGGTGCGGCACCCGCTCGCGCAGGGCCACCTCGGTACGGGTCCTGACCACACCGGGCAGCTGGATCACCTGCTGGATCACATCCTCCAGGTGCCCGTTGTCACGGGCCACGACCCGTGTCAGCAGGTCCCCGCCGCCGGTGGTCGAGAAGGCCTCGACGATCTCCGGGACGGCGGCGAGGGCCTCGCCCACCTCGTCCAGATGCCCCTGGGTGACCTCCAGATGGACGAAGGCGAGGACCGGGTGGCCGAGCGCGGCGGGGGAGAGGACCGGGCCCGTACCGGTGATCACGCCGTTGCGCTCCAGCCGGTCGATACGGGCCTGGAGGGTGCCCCGGGCGAGGGAGAGGATCCGCGCGTACTCACGCACGCTGGTCCGCGGCTGCTCGATGAGCAGCCGCAGGATGCGGGTGTCCAATGCGTCCACCGCCATGGTCCGATGGCCCCTTCCCGGTCGGTCGGTACGGGCTCCGACTGTACCCATGGCACACCGTCGCACCATCCGGTCGTGCCGCCCGCCTCAGAGGAGGGTGTGCTCGGGGAGTGTGTCCTCGGGGAGGGTGACCAGCCAGCGGGTGTCCTTGCGGGGGCGGAGGTAGAAGGCCCAGTAGAGGGTGGCCGCCGCCGTGATGCCGCCGGTCCACAGCAGGTACTGGGCCTCCTGCTGGCTGAGGATGTAGACGAGTACGGCGATCAGCGCCACCGGCATCGCCGGCCAGAGCGGCATCCGCCAGGCGGGCAGGTCCTTGTGGGAGGCGCGGCGGGATGCCAGCGCGGCGACCGCGACCAGCAGGTACATGCCCGTGACGGAGACGCCGGTCACGCCGTACAGGGTGTCGAGGTTGACGAAGCACAACGCCGCGCCCGGGACCCCGACCGCCAGCGTGGCGACCCACGGCGAACCGAAGCGGCCGAGGCGGGCGAGGGCGTTGTTGACCGGCTCGGGCCACGCCTTGTCCCGCGCCGAGGCGAACAGCACCCGGGAGTTCTGGATGACCATCACGATGCCCGCGTTGATGATCGCGAGTGCGACGCACAGGCTCACGAACGTACCGACCGCCGAGTTGCTCCAGACGGTGACCATCCGGCCGATGTCGCCCGAGGTGAGCGCCGCGAGGTCGGGCGCGCCCATGGTGATCGCCACCACCGGCACGAGGATGACGGCGGTCGAGATGGCGAGGGTGGCGAGGACCGTACGGGCGACGTTGCGCCGCGGGTCCTCCAGCTCCTCGGAGAGATAGACAGCGGTGGAGAAGCCCTGGGTGATGAAGAGCGCGATGGCCAGACCCGAGACCACCAGCATCGCGGTGACCGGCCGGGACGCCCCGCCGTCGCTCGCGACCACACCGTGCACCAGGCTGCCGGCGCCGCGCTCGGTGTGGGCGAAGCCGAGCACCGCCACCACGGCCGCCGCGATCACTTCGAGCACCAGGAAGACACCGGTGATCCAGGCGTTGGCACGCAGGTCCAGCAGACCGGCGAGGGTGGCGAGCAGCATCACCCCGGCGCCGGCGGCCTCCGCCGGTACATGGACCAGCGGAGCGAGATAGTCCGCCGTACCCATGGCGATCACCGGCGGCACGATCATCACGACCAGCAGCGACAGCACGAACACCAGCCAGCCGGCGAGCCGTCCGGTCAGGGTGCTGACCATGGCGTACTCGCCGCCCGCGCTGGGGATCAGCGTGCCCAGTTCCGAATAGCAGAACGCCACGGCGATACAGAGCAGCGAGCCGATCGCGATGGTGAGAGCGGTGGCTGTCCCGAGGTCGCCGAACAGGTCGGGCACGACCACGAAGAGGGTGGAGGCGGGCGTCACGCAGGACAGGGTGAGCAGGGTTCCGCCGACGACGCCGATGGAACGCTTGAGGGTGCGCGGGCCGTCCTGGCCCCTTGGATCGGTCTCCGCGGGTGGGGTGCCGGAGGTGACGGGCTGGCTGAGCATGTCGGTCATGGAGCGGTTCCGATCGACTGGGTGTGACGGGTGACGCGGGAGCGCTATCGCCTCCGTGGCTTGCTGCGCTGTTGGTTTCGTCTGCTCCCGACGCGTTATGGAAACCTGTGGGATCCGTCACGTCAACCGTCCATTGCCTTCGGAATTCGTCGTCTTCCGATCTGTCCTTGGCGGTATTCGTAGATTGGCGCTGTGTTGATGCTGTGTTGACGACTGATGAAATCGGCGCCGCGTTCGCATGGGTGACCTTCGAATGTGAGGCATTCTGGCGAGGTTGCCTGCGATACGTGAGTTGAGTGTGGGGCGCGCGGGCGCGATGATCAGCGGTCCGGCCGCGACGGGAATCGCAGAGTGTTACCGGTCACGTTGCGTGGTTTTTGCCTTGGGGAGGCGCGAGGCGTGTCGCGGCCCGGTCTGACGGCATCGCCCCGACTGCGCGCGGCAACGGCTCGGCGGGCAGCGATGGTGTCACCGCCCCGGCATGGTCCATTGGCGTACCGGTGGCACACCAGGAGGTCGGAATTATGTGCCATTGGCACAGGTGGATCGGCCTGACTTGAGCCAGATGGTGTTCGGATGCTGTCATGAACCCAGTCGATGGCGCTGCGGATCCCGCGGCGCCTTTTTCATGCCAGGACTTAGTGGGGAGAGCCAAGCGGTGCTGAAGCGGATGTTGGTGGCTCCGGACCCGGGGCGGCTGCGGCTGCGCAACGCGACGCGGGCCGTCGTCGGTATCGGCCTTGCCGTGACCTTCTCGGGCCTCGCCTCTCACTCGCTTCCCGCGGCCGTCGCCGGCGGCCTCGCCGCGCTGCTCGCTCTCTTCACGGTCACCGACGCCAGGGTCAGGGACCAGGCGCTCACCACCTCGCTGCTGCCCCTCGTCGGCTTTCCGGTGCTGGCGCTGGCGACGGCGCTGCACGACTACCCGCTCGCGCGCGATCTGGCGTTCCTCGCCATCGTGTGTTCAGGGGTGTACGCGCGCCGCTGGGGGCCGCGCGGCCATGCCCTGGGGATCTTCGTGTTCATGGCGTTCTTCATGGCGCAGTTCCTGCACGCGGTACCGGGTCAGCTGCCCGAGCTGTACGCCGCCGTCGCGCTCTCCCTCGTCACGTCATCGACCGTCCGCTTCGTTCTCTGGTGCTACGAACGGCGACTGCCGGTGCCCGTCGTGCCCGCGCTGGACGGCGGCAGCGGTCTGACCCGTGCGACCACGCGCCAGGCGATCCAGGCGACCGCCGCCGCTGCCTTCGCACTCGGCGTCGGACAGCTTCTTTCCATGGACCGCTGGTACTGGGCGGTCGGCACCGTCTGGTGGATCTTCGTGAACACCGCCTCGCGGGGCGAGACGCTGGTCCGCGGCTTCCGCCGGGTCCTCGGCACGGTGGTCGGCATCGCCGCCGGCCTGCTGATCGCCGTCCCGCTGCACGGAGACACGGCCCTCACCGCCGTCCTCGTCACGGTCTGCGTCTTCGGGATCTTCTACACCGCCGCTGTCTCCTACAGCTGGATGGTCTTCTTCGTGACCGTGATGGCCGGACTGCTCTACGGGCTGCTCGGTGTACTGAACCCTGGGCTCCTCGTCCTGCGGCTCACGGAGACCGGGGCGGGGGCTCTCGGGGCGGCCCTCGCCGTCGTCCTCGTGCTGCCCGTCACTCTCCACGCGACCACCGATGCCTGGATCCAGCGGGCGCTGCGCTGCGTGCACGCGTGCACCGCCGAGGCCGCCGCGCGCCTCGCCGGCTCCCCGACCGCCGACCCTGCCCCGCGCGTGACCGAACTGGAGGCGCTGCTCGGCCGGGTCAGGCTCTCCCTCGCCCCTCTGGTGCACCCCCTCAACCCGCTGCGGGCCCGTAAGGCGCGCGCCCGGCAGGTCCTCGTACTGCTCGACCTCTGCGCCCGCGAGGTGCGCGGCCTCGCCGCAGTCGCCGCCGACCCGGACGCCTCGCACGACGCCCGGCTCGACGCCGCCTGCCGTCGGGTCGAGGCCGCGGTGCTGGCTCTGGCACAGCCCCGCCCGGTCCGTACGGAACTGCGTGCCGCGCCCGCGCACGCGCCGCACCACCACCCCGGCGCCGAGGCCGCCCTCACGCATCTGCACGCCCTGGAAGGGGCCCTCGCGGAGCTGGCCGCGCCCCTGCACACCTCGCCGCGGTCCCCGCTCGTCCCCGCATGACCTGCGGCTGCGCGGAGGCGGTCTACGGCATGGCGGCCCTGGTCTAGACCGCGGGGTGCGCGCTGCTACCGTCGCCCCGGAAGATCGCAACGGCCCGGACCGTCGTGATCAGTCGGCGGAGAGGGGCAGCAGCGGTGAGCAGCATCGGTGCCGGACGGGCATTCATCGGGTCGTTCACGTCGGCGGGCGGGCGGGGAGTCACCGTCGCCGCCGTGGACCGGGAGACCGGGGCGCTGACCGTCCTCGGCGCGACGGACTCCGTCCCCGATCCTTCGTATCTCGTCCTGGGGCCCGGCCCCGGATCCGGCTCCACCGCCCTCTATGCGGTCAGTGAGACCGAGACCGGCGCAGCCGCAGCTCTGGACATCACCGGCGATGTGCCACAGCCCCTCGGTGAGCTACGGCCGGTGGAGGGCAACGGCCCCACGCATCTGGCGGTCGCCGGCGGCCACCTGATCACCGCCAACTACGGCTCGGGCAGCGTCACCGCCCTCCCGGTCCGCGCCGACGGATCGCTGGGCGCCGCTGCCTCCGTACTCCAGCACGAGGGCAGTGGTCCGCGCACCGACCGCCAGCACGCCCCGCACGCCCACCAGGTGCAGCCCGACCCGTCGGGCAACTGGTTGCTGAGCGTGGACCTCGGGACCGACTCCATACGGATCTGCGCCCTCGACCCGGGCAACGGGACGCTGCGGCTGCACGGCGAGACCGCGCTGCGGCCGGGCACCGGACCGCGCCATCTGGCCTTCCATCCCGGGGGCGCGCACGCCTACGTCCTGAACGAGCTCGAACCGACCGCCACCGTCTGCCGCTGGGACGCGGCCACCGGAGTCCTCGAACCGCTCGGCGAGACGGTCGTCGTGCCCGAGGACGTGGTCGCCGACCCCGAGGCCGTCGTCTACCCGTCCGCGGTGGTCGTCTCGCACGACGGACGGTTCCTCTGGGCCGCCAACCGGGGGCACGACAGCATTGCCGTCCTCGCCCTCGACGCATCGGGCGAGAAGGCCTCCCTGGTCACGAACGTGGGCTGCGGTGGCCACTGGCCGCGCGACCTGGCCCTCGACCCCACCGGCCAGTGGCTGTACGCGGCCAATGAGCGGTCCGGGAACGTCAGCTGGTTCGCCGTCGACGCGACGACCGGCATCCCGCGCCACAGAGGCTCCCTGACGGCTCCAGCGGCCTCCTGCGTCGTTTTCGACTGACCGCCGGGACGGATCGCCCGACCGCACCGCGCGCAGCACATGTCACAGAGCACGCCTTCACACCGCACACAGCGGGGCCCGTACCGGTCGAATCCTCCGGTACGGGCCCCGCTGCTCTGTGCCGGCCAGGTCAGTGGGCCTGGGCCCCGTGCGGCGTACCCGGGGCGATGCCCAGCGCCGTCATGTACATCGACAGCACGAGTTTGCCGATCGCCGGGTACGCGCCGAGCGGCTCGGCTGTCGCGCAGCCCGCCTCCTTCGCGGCGGCGTCCAGCAGCCCCTCCGCGATCTCGGGACCCACCAGGTACGGCGCCACGGCCAGCTGCATCGAACCGGAGCCCTTCAGCTGCTCGGCGATCGACGCGACCGAACCCTCGACATCGAGGGCCGCGGCCATCACCGGCACCGCAAGCCGCGCGGCCAGCAGCATGCCGGTGATCCCGGCGGCCTGCACGGCCTCCTCGCCACCCACGGTGGCCAGCACGATGCCGTCGGCGGCCGTGGCCACGGTGAACAGCCTGGCGCGGTCGGCACGGGCCAGACCGGCCTCGGAGAGGCGTACGTGCAGCGCCTCGGCGAGCAGCGGGTGCGGACCGAGCACATCGGTCAGCTCGACCTGCGCGCGGCTGTCCATGACGGCTTGGCGTATCCGCCGGATCAGGGCACTGTCCGGTCCCGCGAGCAGCGGCACCACGACGGCGGCCGGACCCTCGGGCTCGGCGACCTCACGGCCCGCGGCCTTCGCCTGCTCGAAGCGCGCGATGCGCTCGGCGGCAGCGTCCGCGAGAACGGAGACGAGCGTGGGGTATTCGGCGTCGTCGCCGTCGAGATAACCGATCCGCACATTGAGACCGGGCAGCTCGGAACGGGCAATGCTGATGACCTCTTCGGCAAGGCTGCGGGTAGCCGACGAGGGGGTACCGGGAACGGCAAGAACGAGGGCAGCAGCGCCCTCAGGCGCGACCACGAGCTCCGGGCGGCGGTGCCGTCCGGACTGGCGAGGTCGCGGCATTCGTACAGGCAGGCCGGAAGCGGGCCCAGTGGGGGTGCTCATGGCGCCGCATGCTACTGGTTTTGGGTACCCCGCTGTTCGGGGAGGGCCCAGTCGGGCGTTATCTGTCCGCTTTTATCCGATGAATGGCTTACCGGCCAACTGCCCTGCTCTGTCGGTCCTTACAGTCGCTCCTGTCCAGGCCCGTAGGCGGGTACGCACAGCATCGTCGGGTGCAGCGGCAGCCGCAGATCACCGGTGGCCAGCGCCTCGGCGATGCGTAGCGAACCGATCAGCGGATCACCCGAACCGGGGACCGTCCGTGCCCGCGGAAGTTGCCGGGCGAGCTCTTCGCGCAGCGGTACGAGGAGCGGGTCGCCCATCCGGAACAAGCCACCCGTCAGGGCCACTTCGCACGGCTCGTCGTCCGCCGTGCGCTGCGGGCACACCGCCGCGGCCGCCTCCGCGATGTGTCCGGCGGCGTCCCGCAGGATGCCCGCGGCGACCGGATCGTCGCCGGCGCACGAGGCGACCTCGGGGGCGAACGAGGCCAGCAGCGCGGGCCGGTCGGTACGCGGATAGAGCAGGCCGGGCAGGTCCGCCGCCGGACCGAACACCGCTTCCAGCCGGGCCAGCAGCGCGGCCGATCCGCCGCGCCGCCCGTCATGTGCGCGCATCGCCGCATCGAGGCCGGCCCGGCCGATCCAGGCACCGCCGCCGCTGTCGCCCAGCAGATGGCCCCAGCCGTCGGCCCGGCGCCAGTTCGTCAGATCCGTGCCCAGCGCGATCATGCCCGTGCCGCCCGCGACGACTGCCCCCGGCCGCTGTCCGACCGCTCCGGCGTACGCGGTCACGGCATCGGCGGCGAGTGCCAGCAGGCGTACCCCGAGCGCGCTCTCCAGGGCCGCCGGAAGCTCGGCGCGCAGCTGGTCTCCCAGCGTCGCCATGCCTGCGGCGCCGATCGCCACGGCGGCGATGGTGGCGCCCTCGGCGGTCCGCTCCTGCTCACCGGCCTGGGCGCGCAGCTCCCGGGTGGCGGGAAGCAGCTGTTCCAGCAGGTGTCCGGCATCGATCCCGGCCGGTCCGGTACGCACCGGTGCGGCGCAGACCACGGTGGCCACCGGCTTCTCGGACCCGACGACGCGGAGCGCCACCCGCAACCCTGAACCGCCCGAGTCCACCCCGAGGACGTACGGCCCCGCGGCGGCGGTCACGGCAGCTGCCAGTCGACCGGCTGCGCTCCCTGGCGCTCCAGCAGTTCATTGGCCCGGCTGAACGGCCGCGAGCCGAAGAACCCGCGGTCCGCGGACATGGGGGAGGGGTGCGAGGACTCGATCGCCGGGAAGTCGCCCAGCAGCGGCCGCAGATTGCGGGCATCACGCCCCCACAGGATCGACACCAGCGGTGTGCCCCGCGCCACCAGCGCCCGGATCGCCTGCTCGGTCACTTCCTCCCAGCCCTTGCCGCGGTGCGCCGCGGGCCGACGGGGCGCCGTGGTCAGCGCCCTGTTGAGCAGCAGCACCCCCTGCCGGGTCCAGGGCGTCAGGTCGCCGTTGGACGGTCTGGGCAGTCCCAGATCCGTGTGCAGTTCCCGGTAGATGTTCTCCAGGCTGCCCGGCAGCGGCCGGACGTCGGGCGCGACCGAGAAGCTCAGCCCCACGGCATGGCCCGGCGTCGGGTAGGGGTCCTGACCGACGATCAGGACCCGCACCTCGTCGAAGGGCTGCTGGAACGCCCGCAGCACATGAGGTCCCGCGGGCAGGTAGGTGCGCCCCGCGGCGATCTCCGCGCGCAGGAAGTCGCCCATCGCGGCGATGCGTTCGGCCACGGGTTCCAGGGCCTGAGCCCAGCCCGGCTCGATGATCTCTTTCAACGGTCTTGCTGCCACGGGCCGCACTCTACTGCTCATACGACCGGACCGATCAACCGCCGATGGCTGCCTCGCCGCACCGCTGCCCGGTGCGAGCCGGCCGGGATGCGGATGTGGGCATGACCGCTCTCGGCCGGACATCCGCGGATGCGGTGCTGGAGGGTACGCGCGAGGTGCTGCCGCTGCAGCAGGTCCGGTTCAACCGCCGACGACCGCCGCCCGTACGCAGAGCACGTCCGGCAGATGCGAGGCGAGCTGCTCCCAGCTGTCCCCGTCGTCCCTGCTCGCGTACACCTCGCCGTTGCGATTGCCGAAGTAGACCCCGGCCGGGTCGGCGTTGTCCGTACAGAGGGCGTCACGCAGCACCGTGCCGTAATGCGTCTCCTCGGGCAGCCCGGCGGACAGCGGCTCCCAGCTGTTGCCGGCGTCGCTCGTGCGGAACACCCGGCAGCGGTGCTCAGCCGGGACGCGGTCGGCGTCGGCATTGATCGGGAAGATGTACGCCGTCTCCGCCCGGTGCGGGTGGGCCGCGGCGGCAAAGCCGAAGTCGGACGGCAGTCCCGCGCCGATGTCCGTCCAGCTGTCCCCGGAGTCGTCGCTGCGGAACACACCCCAGTGATTCTGCAGATAGAGCCGGTCCGGATCGACCGCGTCCCGGGCGACCTTGTGGACGCACTGGCCGAACTCCGGGTTCGGATCCGGCAGGAAGACCGCCGAGACCCCCTTGTTCGACGGGGCCCAGCTCGCACCGCCGTCCTTGGTGCGGAACACCCCGGCCGTGGAGACCGCGACGGTCACGTCCCGCGCATTCCTCGGATCGGTCAGGATCGTGTGGAGCCCCTCGCCGCCCCCGCCCGGCACCCACTTCGAACGCGTCGGATGCTCCCACAGTGGCCGGACCAGCTCGAACGACTCCCCGCGGTCCTCCGAACGGAAGAGCGCGGCCGGCTCCGTCCCCGCGTACACGACGTCGGGCGCCTCGGTCCCCGCCGGGTGCAGCTGCCAGACCCGCTCCAGCGAGGCGCCGGTGAACGGCGGGAATTTCACCGCCGGTTGCTGAGGCTCGACCCAGGTCGCGCCCAGGTCGTCGGAGTGGAACACCGACGGCCCCCAGTGTGCACTGTCCCCGCCGACCAGCAGCCGGGGCACCGGACCGCGGGTGTCGATGGCGATCGAGTAGATCGCCTGCGCATTGAAGTGCGGAGAGCCGAACTCCCAGGCGCCACCCCGCCTTCGGCCGATGAAAAGTCCTTTACGGGTTCCCACAGTGAGTAGTACGTCGGGCATGGCCGACTCCTCCCGAAACGCCTTTGTCGCGGACAGGGGCCAGTCTGCACCCGGCCACTGACAGTGGCGTGCAGAGACGATGTTTGTGCAGGTCGGACGGGGGTGGCGGGCGAAGGGCGGGTCTCCGGCAGCAGGGATGTGACCGTACCCGCGCGGGCCGTCTTGACCCCTGTCCGGAGCGGGCCGTAGCGTGCGGCAGAAAGCGCTTGCTCGGCCGTCGATCCGGACCCAGGAGCACCCGTGGTGACCTTCGAAGGACTGCCCGGCGCCGTTGCCGTCTCCCACCTCCGGGTCTACGACTGGCCCACCGAGGACGGACTGCGCGGTGGTACGCCGCACCTCCATCTCACCTGTTCCGAGGGGTATGTGGTGGTCGGTGGCGCCGGCTCCGTGCAGACCCTCACCGCGTCCGGCTTCCGTCAGACGCCCCTGGCCGCCGGGTCCCTGGTGTGGTTCACCCCCGGCACGATCCACCGCCTCGTCAACGACGACGCCCTGCGCATCGTCGTCCTCATGCAGAACAGCGGACTGCCCGAGGCCGGGGATGCCGTTCTCACGCTGCCGCCCCGCTACCTGACGGACGCCGACACCTACTGCGCGGCCGTCGCACTCCCCGCCGACGCAGTCGAGCCGGAGCAGGAACGGGCCGCCCGCACCCGCCGCGATCTCGCCGTCGAGGGCTTTCTCGCGCTGCGCCGCGCCACCGAGGCCGGCGACCCCGAGCCGCTCGCCGCATTCCACCGCGCGGCCGCCGTGCTCGTACAGCATCGGACGGACGACTGGCGGGCGCGCTGGCAACAGGGCGCCGCCGCCGCATCCCGGGCAACCGGTGAACAGCTGGACTCCCTGGCGCAGGGGCACAGTGGCCATCTCGCCGATGCCCGTGTGTACGCCGAACAGCCTTCGGCGTACGGAAAGTTCGGGATGTGCGGCCGTCTCGATGTCTACAGCGGCTGATTCCACAGCGGGCGGCGGCGCGGACCGTGCTCACCGGGTGCGACCCGCAGCTGGTGGGCGCACTGCCGTGCTCCACGGCCCCCGGTGCTCCTGGCGGTGCGCTCAGAGTCCCAAGGCGTCGGTGGCCCACTCGAATGCGGGTGCTCCGCCCGCGCCCGGCGTCTGTTCGGACCAGATGACCTTGCCCGCTGCGGTGGAGCGGGTGCCCCAGCGGTCGGCGAACTGGGCGACGAGATACAGGCCGCGGCCGCCCTCGTCCGTCGTCGACGCGTAGCGCAGATGCGGTGCGGTGCTGCCGGCGTCGGACACTTCGCAGATCAGGGAGCGGTTGTGCAGTATCCGGACCCGGATGGGGGCGCCGCCGTAGCGGATGGCGTTGGTGACCAGCTCACTGAGGATCAGCTCAGTGGCGAAGACTTCTTCCTCCAGCCCCCGGTCGGTGAGCCACTGGGAGACGTCCTTACGTACCCCGGCGACGGCCGAGGGGTCGGGCTCGACGTCCCATTCGCCGACACGGGAGGGGGCGAGGATGTGCGTGGCCGCTACCAGGACGGCGGCGTCGTCACCCGGAGGGGTGGGCAGGAGCGCTGTGATCAGGTCGTCGCAGGTCTCCTCCGGAGTCCGGTGCTGTCCGGCCAGCGTGTCGCGCATCGTGTCGAGTCCGGTGACGAAGGCCCGCTCGCGCGACTGGACGAGACCGTCGGTGTACAGCACCAGACGGCTCCCCTCCGGCAGTGGCAACTCCACTGCCTCGAAAGGCAGTCCGCCGATGCCCAGAGGCAGTCCTGCGGGGACGTCGGGAAACTGCACCGTGCCGTCGGGCAGCACCAGGACGGGACCGGGATGGCCGGCCCGGGCAGCGGAGCAGGCGCCGGCCACCGGGTCGTAGACGGCGTACAGGCAGGTCGCCCCTGCGATCTCCGTGCGCCCCCCGTCCGGATTCTCCTCCTGGTCGATGCGCGCCACCAGTTCGTCGACGCGCGCGAGCAGTTCGTCGGCCGGGAGGTCCAACGTGGCGAAATTGTGGACCGCGGTGCGCAGGCGGCCCATCGTCGCGGCGGCGTGCAGACCGTGTCCGACGACGTCACCGACGACCAGCGCGACGCGGGCACTGGGCAGCGGAATGACGTCGAACCAGTCGCCGCCCACCCCCGCCTGAGCCGGCAGATAGCGGTAAGCGACGTCGAGAGCGTCCTGTTCGGGCAGGCCGCTGCGCAGCAGGCTGCGCTGCAGCGTCACCGCCATCTCGTGCTCGCGGGTGTAGCGGCGGGCGTTGTCGACACAGACGGCTGCCCGGGCGACCAGTTCCTCGGCGAACGTCAGATCGTCCTCGTCGAACGGGTCCGGATTCTCCGAGCGCCAGAAATTCACCATGCCCAGGACCGCACCGCGTGCGTGCAGCGGAATGGAGAGCAGGGAGTGGACCCCGTACGCGATGAATCAGGCCCAGGGCTGCCGGGCTGGTGGGAACGAACCCGATGATCCGTCCGATCGGATAGAAGGGATGGTCGGTACGCACGCCTGCCGAAGCCGTACGGCGCATGTCCAGCACGGTGCCGAGCGGCACCGACGGTTCCTCACCGTGCAGCACGGGTTCGGCGAGGTCGACCGAGGCGAAGTCGGCGAAACGGGGGACCACCACTTCCGCCAGTTCCTCCGCGGTCCGGGTCACATCCAGGGTCGTACCGATGCGCACACCGGCCGCGTGCAGCAGAAGCAGCCGCTCCCGTACCTCTGCGGCCCGGCCGGCAAGGGCGGCCAGTTCCGTCGTGTCCCGCAGGGTGGCGACCGTCCCGGCAGGCCCGCCGTGTTCTTCGGTGGGCCGCAGATTGACGGCCAGCAGCCGGTCGTCGGCCATGCTCACCTCGTCGGAGGCGACCCGGCCGGAGGCGAGCAGTTCCGTGAGGAGGGGAGGCAGGCCGACGTCTGTCACCAGATGCCCCTCGGCGTCCGCAGGCAGGCGCAGCAGCCGCCGGGCCTCGTCGTTGGCCAACAGCAGCCGTCCGTCGCCGTCGATGATGAGCACACCTTCACGTACGGAGTGCAGCACCGCGGCGTGATGCTCGTACAGTCGCGTCATCTCGGCGGGGCCGAGGCCGCGCGTCTGCCGCCGCAGACGTCGGCTGACCAGCGCCGCTCCGCCGGAGGTGAGGGCAAGTGCGGCCACCGCGGCGCCCACGAGCACCGGCAGGTCGCGGTCGGCCATTTTGTCCACGTTCGTGACCGTGATGCCCACGGACACCAGGCCGGCGGTCGAGCCGTCGGCCCTTGGTACGGGCACCACCGAGTTCACGGCCGGCCCCCGGCTCCCCCTGAAGGTTTGGGTGAAGCCGTGCCCGAGAAGCGCCTCCTTGTACGGGCCGAGAATGTGCTTGCCGATCAGTGCGGGATCGGGGTGGGTATAGCGGATTCCGCGTGTGCTGGACACGACGACGTACTCGACGCGGGTGATTTTCCGGACTTCTTCCGCGAGCGGCTGCAGCACGGCGGTGGGATCCCGGCTGTCCAGCGCCGTCACGATGCCCGGGGAGTGAGCGAACGTATCGGCTACGGCGTACGAACGGTTTCGGGCTTCGTGAATGGCGGCGCGCCGGCCCTGCACCACGAGCGCGACCGCCGCCGCGGCGACGAGCAGAACCACGAGCGCCAGCTC
Source organism: Streptomyces sp. NPDC005181 (assembly GCF_040608395.1). Classification (NCBI taxonomy): domain Bacteria; kingdom Bacillati; phylum Actinomycetota; class Actinomycetes; order Kitasatosporales; family Streptomycetaceae; genus Streptomyces; species Streptomyces sp. NPDC005181. The sequence continues at coordinate 9,412 of NZ_JBEXID010000027.1, read as the reverse complement.
CAGAAGCAGCACCTGCCCGGCCACGGTGCGCACGCCGAGCAAGGTGCGGGAGCGCCCAGGGCGCGATGGCCGGAGCCTTGCCATATATCTGCCAAAGCCGCCCATAGCTTATTTTTACCAGCTATGTCCATACAAAAAATCGAATGAGTATCGCTGGTATGAGCAACGGGCAGCGCGGCTTCCCGGGGCGGGGCCGTCACTGCGCCCGCGGCCCGGTCGGCGGGCGCCCCGCTGTCGCCCTACCGAGGCCGTCGTCCGCATCGCCCGCGACCTGCTGCCCGCCCCGGACGGCCGATCGCCACTGTTGTGAAACCGCTGGGAATCCGGCCGCAGGCCGGACAAGGCGTCAACGGCAGGGAGCCGCCGTGCTGCTGCGCACCACCAGGTTGGTCGCGAGGTCGACCCGGGTGGTCGCAGGCTGCTGGCCCCGGCTGAGATCGAGAACCAGCCGGGCCGCGGTCTCGGCCATCTCCGTGAGCGGCTGGCGCACCGTGGTGAGCGGCGGCCCGATCCACCGGGTGAGCGGCAGATCGTCGAAACCGACGACGCTGAGGTCCTCCGGGATACGCAGGCCCAGCTGGCGAGCGGCCTCGTAGACGCCGAGTGCCTGCAGGTCGTTGCCCGCGAAGATGGCGGTGGGCGGCTCAGGCAGCTGCAGGAGTTCCAGCCCTGCGGCGTAGCCGTCTTCGTGCGAGAACTCGCCCTCCCGGACCAGATCGGAATCGAGGGGCAGTCCCGCGGTCTCCATCGCGGCCCGGTAGCCGTCGACCCGGGCCCGGCTGCACATCATCCGGGACGGGCCGCTGACGACACCGATCCGCCGGTGCCCGAGACCGGCCAGATGGCGGGTGGCGGCCAGCCCGCCCTGCCAGTTCGTCGTCCCGACCGACGGCACGTCGTCACCCGGGTCGCCCGCCGGATCGACCACCGCGAACGGGATGTTGCGGCTGGTCAGCTGGGCGCGCTGGGCCGCGGTCAGATCCGAGAGCACCAGGATCACGCCCACCGGCCGACGGGCCAGCACGCCATCCACCCAGGTCTGGCCCGGTGTCAGCCGGCCGGCGCTCTCGGAGAGCACCAGGCTCAGCCCCTCCTCCCGGGCGACGTTCTCGACGCCCCGGACGACCTCCATGGCCCAGCTGCTGTCGAGCTCGTGGAAAACCAGATCGATCAGTTGCGACTGTGCCGTGGACCCCCGCCTGCGGCGGTAGCCGTGGAGCAGCAGCAACTCCTCCACCCTGGTACGCGTACCGGGGGCGACGTCGGCTCGGCCGTTCAGCACTTTCGAAACTGTCGGAGCCGAGACTCCGGCCGCGCGAGCGATCTCCGCCAACGTGGCGGTGCTCTGCGACGGCACGTCGGCAGACGCCTTCTCCTGTGGTGACTGGACCTTTGCAGGGCTCATGCACGAATCGTAGCTTCACGGCGCTCGGATCGGGGAAGGGGCCAGGGTTCGGAAAATCCTTCCCCCAACCTCTTGACGTGCCCGAAACACGACCGTACGGTTCCGGCAACATTCGAAAGAGACCCCGAAACATTCGACAGAGGTGCGGTCATGCGGTCGGGCATTTTCACTCAGGGCACGCGTACGGCGAGATGGACCGCAGCGGGTGCGGCCATGGTAATGGCCGGTCTGCTGGCGGGTTGCGGTACCAGCGGGGGCAGCGGTGGCGACGGCGGAACCATCACCGCATACGTCTACGGCGATGACGCGGTCAAGGTTCAGCAGGCCGCGGTCACGAAGTTCAACAAGACCTCCAAGGTCAAGGTCAAGCTGGTGTCGGTCCCCGGCACCGACTACGTCAACAAGCTCCGCAGCGCGATGGGCTCGCCCAGCGCTCCGGACGTGTTCTTCAATTGGGGTGGCGGCTCGATCAAGCCGTACGTCGACGCGAAGCAGCTCGTCGACCTCACCTCGACCGTGAAGAACGACGCCACGCTCAAGGACGGATTCCTTCCGTCGATCATGACGGCGGGCAGTCTCGACGGGAAGATCTACGGGGTGCCGATGCGCGGCATGCAGCCCGTGATGCTCTTCTACAACAAGACGCTCTTCGCCGAGAACAAGCTGGAGGCTCCCAAGGCCTGGGACGACCTGCAGAACGCCATCACCACCTTCAAGGCCAAGGGCATCACGCCCTTCGCTCTCGGCGGCGCCGACAAGTGGCCCGAGCTGATGTGGATGGAGTACCTGCTCGACCGGATCGGCGGCCCCGAGGTCTTCCAGAAGATCCAGAACGGCGACACCTCCGGCTGGGGCGACCCGGCGGTGCTGAAGGCGGCCCAGACCGTCAAGCAGCTCGTCGACCAGGGTGCCTTCGGCAAGAACTTCAACTCCGTCGACTACGGCAACGGTGGCGCGCCCACGCTCCTCAACAAGGGCAAGGCCGCCATGCACCTCATGGGTTCGTGGGAGTACTCGACCCAGCTGGGCAAGGCGCCCGAGTTCGCCAAGAAGGACCTCGGCTGGACGGCCTTCCCGACCGTGGCCGGCGGCGTCGGCGACGCGGCGGACGTGGTGGGCAACCCGACCAACTACTGGTCGATCAACGCGCGCACCAAGCACAAGGACGCCGCGATCGCCTTCCTGAAGACGATGGCCTCGCAGGAGTACGCCAAGGCCCTGGTCGACAACGGCGACATCCCCACCACCTCCAACGCGGCCTCGATGCTCAGCACGTCGCCCAACCCGCAGTTCGCCAACGACCAGTACAGCATGGTCCAGAAGGCACCCAGCTTCACGCTCTCGTGGGACCAGGCACTGGAGTCCCAGTACGCCACCCCGCTGCTCACCGAGCTCAGCAAGCTGTTCGCCGGCAAGTCCGCCCCTGAGCAGTTCGTCGCAGCGATGAAGGCCGTCAAGTAAGCATGTCCCACCACACTCCGCACGTGAAGACGCGTGGGGGCAGGAAGACAGCCGTCGGCAACGTCGGCCGTCCTCCGGTCAGCTGGGCTCTGCCCGGCATCCTCTTCTTCGCTGTCTTCGCGATCGTCCCGCTGGCGATCGCCGTCTATCTCTCCTTCTGCCGGTGGGACGGGCTGAACTCCCCGACCCCGGCAGGCCTGGACAACTGGACCCGGCTGTTCCAGGACCCGGAATTCCGCCAGGCCGCCTGGCTGAGCCTTCTGCTGACCACCATCAGCTGGGCCTTCCAGACCCCCGTGGCACTGCTCCTCGGTGTCTGGGCAGCGGGCCGGCAGCGCAGCAGGGCCGTGCTCTCCGCGGTCTTCTTCATTCCGCTGCTGCTCTCCACCACCGCAATCGCCATGCTCTTCCACGCCCTGCTGGATCCCAACTTCGGCGTGATCAAGGAGATCGGACCCTGGTTCGGGATCGACCCGAACATCATGGGATCGTCCACCGGCGCCCTGCTCACCGTGGCGTTCGTCGGCGGCTGGCAGTTCATGCCGTTCCACACCCTGATCTATCAGGGCGGTGCCCGGCAGGTCCCCGAGGTGCTGTACCAGGCGGCCGAAATGGACGGCGCCGGTATGTTCCGGCAGTTCTTCCACATCACGCTGCCGCAGTTGCGCCACACCATCACGACCTCGTCGGTCCTGATGATCGTCGGCTCGCTGACGTACTTCGACACCGTGCTGATCATGACCAAGGGCGGTCCCGGAACGGACACCACGGTCCTGCCGTATCTGATGTACCGGACCGGTTTCCAGACCTACGACCTCGGCTATGCCGCGGCGATCGCCACGGCCCTGGTCGTGGTGGCCACTGCCCTGTCGCTGGTCCTGGTCCGCTTCAGCGGCTTCGGAAACATGCGGTCCACCCGGGAAGGTATGTGACGAGATGTCAATCGACACCCGCCCCGAGGCGCCGGCCATGTCACCCGCGGTCCGACGCCATGTGGCCGCCGCCCGCCGCCGCAAGCGCTGGGGCAACCCACTGGCCGGTCTGGGCTCGCTGGTCTGGCTCGTCATCGTGGTCGTACCGCTCTACACGCTGATCTCCTCGTCGCTGATGCACCAGGACGAGGCGCTCAACGGGGACCCGCTGGCCTTCCCCACGCATCCGACGCTCGAGAACTACAACACCGTGCTGAACAGCGGCTTCTCCACGATGCTGGTCAACACGGCAATTGTCGCCGCGTCCACCGTGGCCATCGTGCTGCTGCTCGCGGTGCCGGTCGCCTATGTGGCGGTGCGTACCCGCAGCCGGCTCTCCTCGCTCGCCTTCCGGACCTTCCTGCTCGGTGTGGCGATCCCGGCGCAGGCGGTGATCGTGCCGCTGTATCTGCTCATCGGCAAGATGGGGCTGTACGACACCCTGCCCGCGATCATCCTGCCGACCGCCGCCTTCGCGATGCCGGTGGCGGTCCTGGTGCTCAGCGGCACCATGCGCGATGTCTCCGAGGAGATGTACGAGGCGATGGCGCTCGACGGCGCCTCGCCCCTGCGGATGCTGTGGCAGCTGGCGATCCCCATGTCCAGGGCCGGCATCAGCACGGTGGCCATCTACACGGCGCTCCAGGCGTGGAACGGCTTCCTCTTCCCGCTGATCCTGACGCAGTCGGAGGAGAACCGGGTCCTGACCCTCGGCCTCTTCAACTTCATGACCCAGTTCGGAGTCAACATCCCCGCCGTTCTGGCCGCAATCGTCCTCTCCGTCGTACCCATCTTCGCCGTGTACCTCGTGGCACGGAAGGCGCTGATCAACGGGCTGATGGGGGTGGGCGGCAAGTAGCACACCCACGCCGCCCAGCACTACCGCACTCATGAGAGGAACCCCTGCCCCCATGGCAATCCCCCCTGCCCCGCATGCCCACCAGGCCGCCCGGCCCACCGCCGTCGACGGCCCGTGGCGCGACCCTTCACTCACCCCCGAGACGCGGGTGGCCGACCTCGTCGCCCGGATGACGCTGGAGGAGAAGGCCGCGCAGTTGTACGGAGTCTGGGTGGGTGCCGACGCCGACGGCGACGGGGTCGCACCGCACCAGAACGACATGGTCGACCCGGTCGACTGGGACGAACTCACCACCCGCGGCCTCGGCCAGCTGACCAGGCCGTTCGGTACCGCCCCGGTGGACCCCGGCGTCGGGGCCGTCTCACTGGCCCGCGCCCAGGAGCGGATCGTGGAGGCCGGACGGTTCGGTATCCCGGCGCTCGCCCACGAGGAGTGCCTCGCAGGGTTCACCGCCTGGGGCGCCACCGCCTACCCCGTCCCGCTGTCCTGGGGAGCCGCCTGGAACCCTGATCTGGTCACCGAGATGGCCCACCGCATCGGCCGCGACATGCGGTCGGTGGGTGTCCACCAGGGGCTGGCACCCGTCCTCGACGTGGTGCGCGACCTGCGTTGGGGCCGGGTGGAGGAGACCATCGGTGAGGACCCGTACCTGGTCGCCACCATCGGCACCGCGTACGTCCGCGGCCTGGAGTCCGCCGGGATCGTCGCCACGCTCAAGCACTTCGCCGGATACGCCGCCTCGGCGGGCGCCCGCAACCTCTCTCCGGTCCGGGCCGGTGCGCGCGAGATGGCCGATGTCATCCTCCCGCCCTTCGAGATGGCGCTGCGGGAAGGGGGCGCCCGCTCGGTGATGCACTCGTACGCCGAGATCGACGGCGTCCCCGCGGCGGCCGACCCGGCGCTGCTGACCGAACTGCTCAGGGACACCTGGGGGTTCGACGGCACCGTCGTCGCCGACTACTTCGGCATCGGCTTCCTGGAGACCCTGCACAAGGTCGCCGCGGACCGCGCCGACGCCGCGCGCCTCGCGCTGACCGCCGGGGTCGACGTGGAGCTTCCCACCGTCCGCAGTTACGGCGATGCGCTCGTCGCCGCCGTACAGGACGGCTCCGTGGCCGAGGACCTCGTCGACCGGGCGCTGAACCGGGTCCTGCTGCAGAAGTGCGAACTCGGACTGCTCGACCCGGAGTGGTCGCCGCTGCCGGCCGCACTGATCGGGGCGGACCCCGAGCAGGCGCGTGCCACGGTGGACCTCGACCCGCCGGAGAACCGGGCACTCGCCCGGCAGCTGGCCGAGCAGGCCGTCGTGCTGCTCGCCAACCCCGGCGATGCGCTGCCGTTGCGTGGCGACGGCCGGATCGCGGTCGTCGGGCCGCGTGCCGACGACGCCCTGGCCATGCTCGGCTGCTACTCCTTCCCCAGCCATGTCGGGGTCTCGCACCCCGAGGTGCCGATGGGAATCGACATTCCGACCGTTCTCGAAGCGCTGCGGGGGGAATTCCCCGGCGCGGACATCGGCTCGGCGGCCGGCTGCGACGTGGACGGCACGGACACCTCCGGCATCGAGACCGCGGCCGAACTCGCCCGCCACGCCGATGTGTGCGTCGCCGTGCTCGGCGACCGGGCCGGGCTGTTCGGCCGCGGCACCTCCGGTGAGGGCTGCGACGCCGCCGACCTCGCCCTGCCCGGTGTCCAGGGCGAGCTGCTCGATGCACTGCTGGCCACGGGAGCCCCGGTGATCCTGGTGCTGCTGACGGGCCGTCCGTACGCGCTGGGCCGCTGGGCGGACCGGACGGCTGCCACCGTGCAGGCGTTCTTCCCCGGCGAGGAGGGCGGTCCGGCGCTGGCCGGTGTGCTCTCCGGCCGGGTGAACCCCTCCGGCCGGCTCCCGGTCGGTGTGCCGCAGGGCCCCGGTGGCCAGCCGTGGACGTATCTGCAACCGCCGCTGGGGCTGGCGAGCGGGGTCAGCAACCTGGACCCGACGCCGCTCTACCCCTTCGGACACGGCCTGTCGTACACCTCGTTCGAGTGGGAGGCCGGCGCCGCAGCCCCGGCCGAGCTCCCCACCGACGGCTCCACCGACATCGAACTCACCGTCCGCAACAGCGGTGACCGCGAAGGCGCCGAGGTGGTGCAGCTCTACGTGCACGACCCGGTCGCCCAGACCACCCGCCCGGAGTCGCGGCTGATCGGGTACGCCCGGGTGCAGCTCGCCGCCGGGCAGGCCCGACGTGTGCGGTTCCACTTCCATGCCGATCTGGTGTCCTTCACCGGTATCGGCGGCCGACGGATCGTCGAACCCGGCGATCTCGAACTGCGGCTCGCGACATCCAGCGCGGCCGACGACGTCAAGCAGACCGTGAAGCTGCGGCTCACCGGTCCCGAGCGCACGGTCGATCACCGGCGCCGGCTCGTCTGCGACACGTCGATCGAACTGATCTGAATCTGCCCCCTACTTGAGGGCCCGGGCCTCCCCGCTCCATCGCTCCATCTGCGGGGAGGATCTCGAAACTTTCGACGCGGTACATCCATCGAAGGGACATGTCATGCGCAAGGCAACTCAGGCTGCCGTCGTCGGCACCGCCGCCGCAGCCCTGCTGGTCTCCACGTTCACCGTCGCGGCCAGCGCCACCCCCGAGAACGCCGCCCACCACACCAAGCCGAAGAGCGAGGCCGCGGCCAAGACCCTCGGTGCTCTGGGCAAGCGCGTCGACCTGAGGATAGGAACGGCGGTCGACATGTCGGCGCTCGCCTCCGACGCGCCCTACCGGGCCAAGGCCGCGGGGGAGTTCTCCTCGGTCACCCCGGAGAACGTCATGAAGTGGGAGGCCGTCGAGCCGCAGCGCGGCACGTACGACTGGTCCGCCGCCGACGAGCTGGTGGACTTCGCCAAGGAGAACGGCCAGCTGGTCCGGGGCCACACCCTGGTCTGGCACAGCCAGCTGCCCGCCTGGCTGAACCATGGCGACTTCACGGCCGATGAGCTGCGAGAGATCCTGCACAAGCACATCACCGACCAGGTGACGCACTTCAAGGGCAAGATCTGGCAGTGGGACGTCGTCAACGAGGCCTTCAACGACGACGGCACCATGCGCAACAGCATCTGGCTGCAGAAGCTCGGCCCCGGCTACATCGCCGACGCCTTCCGCTGGGCGCACCAGGCCGACCCCAAGGCCAAGCTCTTCATCAACGACTACAACATCGAGGGCGTCAACGCGAAGAGCACCGCCCTCTACAACCTCGTCACGCAGCTCCGCAAGGAGCATGTGCCGGTTCACGGCGTCGGCATCCAGGGACACCTGGACGTCCAGTACAGCGCCCCGCACGACATTGCCACCAACATGAAGCGCTTCGACGACCTCGGTCTGGAGACCGCGATCACCGAGGCCGACGTCCGCATCCCGATGCCCGCCGACAACACCGAGCTGGAGGCGCAGGCGGAGGCCTACGACGTACTGCTGCGCGGCTGCCTGCTCACCGAGCACTGCACCGACTTCACGGTGTGGGGCTTCACCGACAAGTACTCCTGGGTTCCCGGCGTCTTCACGGGCGAGGGCGCGGCGAACATCCTCGACGAGAACTACAAGGCCAAGGCCGCGTACAACGCGATGAGCGACGACCTCACGCTGGCCGCGGGCAGGGACTGAAAGCGCACATGATCAACAGCACAGGGGAGGCAGCACAGTGACGGACGGCCTCCGGATCCATGCAGTGAAGATCACCCCGGTCGCCTTCCGTGACCCGGCGCTGCTCAACGCGGTCGGCGTGCACGAACCGTACGCACTGCGCGCGATCGTCGAGGTCGACACCGGCGAGGGCCTCATCGGTCTCGGTGAGACCTACGCCGACGAAGGACACCTGCGCCGGCTGCGGGCGGCCGCGGACGCCCTCATCGGAATGGACGTGTACGCGCTCGGCGCCATGCACCGCAAGGTCGCCGAAGTACTGTCCGGAGACAACGGAGCCGGCGGCTCCGGACTGACCGGGATGATCACCACCAGCAGCGCCGTGGACCGGGTGTTCTCCCCGTTCGAGGTCGCCTGCCTGGACCTCCAGGGCAAGGCGGCGGGCCGGCCGGTCAGCGACCTGCTCGGAGGAGCGGTACGGGACTCCGTACCGTTCAGCGCCTACCTCTTCTACAAGTGGGCCGCGCATCCGGGGCAGGAGCCCGACGACTGGGGCGCGGCGCTGGATCCGGAGGCCATCGTCGCCCAGGCGCGCCGGATATTCTCCGAGTACGGCTTCACCGCGATCAAGCTCAAGGGCGGCGTCCGGCCGCCCGAGGAGGAGATCGAAGCGGTCCTCGCGCTGCGAGAGGCCTTCCCGGCAGTGCCGCTGCGGTTCGACCCCAACGCGGCGTGGAGCGTGGAGACTTCGGTCGAGGCGGCCCGCCGACTCGAGGGTGTCCTCGAGTACTTGGAGGACCCGACGCCCGAACTGGGCGGTATGGCACAGGTTGCCAGGCAGACGCCGATCCCTCTGGCCACCAATATGTGCGTCGTCGCGTTCGAGCATCTGGCGCCGGCCGTCGAGCAGGGGTCGGTCCAGGTGGTGCTCTCCGACCACCACTACTGGGGCGGTCTGCACCGCTCCAAGCTGCTCTCCGGCATCTGCGACAACTGTGAGACTCGTGGGGTGCCGTCGGGGGCCGGAGCCTGACCCGTGCGACAACTGGCCTCAACTGCCTTGGAGTAGATCTGTCGGTTCCGGCCCCGG